>JALFGC010000048.1 GCA_022777485.1 Bacteroidales bacterium | reverse complement strand
CCCTGGTCGAGTCCGACCCATAGATTGGCGTCTCTGTCGAAGAGCAAGGAGAGGACGGTGTTGTTCTGCAAGCCTTGTTTGCGGGTGTAGAAGGTGGGGTTCTTTCCTTCTTTATCGAGCAAAACCACGCCCGCTCTGACCGTTCCGAGAGCGAGGCAATCGTCGCTCACTGCAACGGTATAGAGTTGGTTATCACAGAGATAAGTGTCTGCTTCGGTATGGAACGGTCGTATCTGGTTGCCGTCGTAGATGAATAGCCCTGCAAAGTCTGTGGCAATCAACAGTGCATGGTCTTTCCACTGCGTTAGTGCACACACAGTAGCGTCTTTGAGCAGGTCGATACCGCGCAAAGGGTGCAGGCGGTTTCCCGTGAGCACGAAGACGCCTCGGGAGGTTGCCATGTAGAATTCGCCATTGTCCGTCAGGAGTGAAGTCTTGATGATGTCGGCAGGGTCGATCACCTGCACATTGCCGTCTTTGGTGAAGATGAAGAGGTAGTTGCGCGTTTGGACATACACTCCCTGCTCCGCGGGGAAGATTTGCCACACTTCTCCGAACTGCTGGTATGGTTCCGGAATGCTGTCGGTCAAGCCGTGGTAGTCCATTCCTCCGTACCGGTTGTAGGTGAAGAAACCGAAGTCGTTGGTACCTCCTGCGTAGATTCTGCCCTGCTTATCGTGTGCGACCGAGCGTACGACGGTGGAGTTGCCAATGCCATATAAGCGCCACGAAGCGCCGTCAAACTCCAAGACGCCGTAGTTGTTGGCGGCGTACATCCATCCGTTGTTCTGCCGGGTGAGCATCCAGTTCTGGGTACCGGCATGGTAGTCGTTGGGGGAGAAAGAGCGTATGATGGGAATCCACTCTGCCCGAAGCGTGCAGAGCGAGAGCAACAGTAGAAAAGCACAAAAGAGGCGACGCGTGTTTTGCATAGCAAAAAGGGTTATAGGAACAGCGTGCAAAGGTACTACTTTTTTTTGACATATGCAACTTTTGCGGCAGAGAAAGTGCATAAAGCACCTGTATGGTCTGCTGAAAGGGTGCTGAATCACCCAAGAATCACCCAAGAATCACCCAAGAATCACCTAAGATTGTCTGCTGGCGATTTCGGTGAAAAAAGAATGGGGAATACGATTTGAGAATGCAATTATTGGAAATTATTTGGATATTTCAAGAAAAAGCAGTATCTTTGCAGGCTGCAAGCGAGTATGTTTCATGTTTCAAGGCTATGGAGATTACAGAACTTCGTGCGCTTTTCGGGCACCATCCCGAGATAGGCGCTATACATAAGGAACTGGCGAAAGGCGGTGAGCGGCATGTGTTGGTGAGCGGTCTGCACGCCTCGGCACGCAGTATAGTGCTGTCGGAGATGTGGGGTGGCGAGCATGGTGCTTCCCTGAGATCGCAGATTGTTGAGGCACCCCGCTCCATTAGTCCTTCCGCAAAGGAGCAGGGGCGTTGTAGGGTGCTGGTGTATATGGCGGACAACGGGGACGAGGCGCAGTATGTGTATGCCGATTTGAAGCAGTTGCTTTCCGATGAGCCATCGGTGGGGGTGTACTATTTTCCTACTGCGCACCGTAGGCGGCAGGGCGTGGACGAGGCGCTGGCGATACAGCGGACGGAGACGCTGGCGCGGTTGTGCCAGTTAGAGGGCGACTATATCGTAGTTACCTACCCTGAGGCGGTGCTGGAAGAGACGCCTGCGCCGGTCCGTTTAGCCGCGCAGACGGTGGTGTTTCGCGTGGGGCAGACGGTGCAGATTAGCCGCGTGGGGCAGGTGCTGAGCGAGTTGGGATTTCAGCGGGTGGACTTTGTGTACGAGCCCGGGCAATACGCCATCCGCGGGGGGATAGTGGACATCTACAGTTATTCGCATGATGACCCCTATCGGTTGGATTTCTTTGGCGACGAGATAGACAGCATTCGCGAGTTCGATATCGAGAGCCAACTGTCGAAGGAGAGAGTGGCGGAGGCGCAATGCGCTATGATGCAGAGCGAGACGGCGGAGCAAAGCAGCCTATTCGAGTACCTGCCGGAGGAGACCGTGTTCGCGAGCAACGACTTCTCGATGGTGGAGTACAAACTGTCGGGGGGCAAGTTGCAGGTTTCAACAATCTTCTGTCGGACGGTGGAGTTTGCGGAGAAGTCACACTTCCCGACGCATGTGCGGGTGGCGTTCGACACACTGCCGCAACCAGTATTTCATAAGCAGTTTGACCTGCTGACCGACGACCTGAGGCAACGGATTGAGGCAGGGTATCATGTGTATATCTTGTCAGAGCAGCAGAAACAGACCGACCGATTGGCGGCGATATTCGAGTCGATAAGCGGAGAGGCAACACTACACTCAACTCTCAACTCTTCACCTATCTCCTTTGTCCCCGTGAAAGGCGTACTGCATGAGGGGTTTGTGGATAACGGACTGAAGATTTGCTGCTACACCGACCATCAGATATTCGAGCGTTTCCACCGCGTGGCACTCACGAGCGAGAACGCCCGCCGCGGGAAAGCCATCATCACCCTGAAAGAGATTAACCAACTGCAAGTGGGCGACTATGTGGTGCACTCCGACCACGGCATCGCGAAGTTCGGCGGACTGGTTACCACCACCGTGAACGGCAAGCCGCAGGAAATGATAAAACTGGTCTATAAAGATAATGCCGCGGTGTTTGTCTCTATTCATAACCTGCACAGAATCAGTAAGTACAAAGGCAAAGAGGGGACTGAGCCGACTATCTCGCGGCTGGGCTCCGGCGCGTGGGAGCGGCTGAAAGAGCGGACGAAAGAGCGGGTGAAGGATATCGCGCGCGACCTTATCAAACTATACGCTACGCGCAAGCAGCAACAGGGCTTTGCCTACACCCCGGACGGCTATATGCAACACGAGTTGGAGGCGTCGTTCCTCTACGAAGACACGCCCGACCAAGCGAAGACGACCGCTGATGTGAAGCGCGACATGGAGAGCCCTATGCCGATGGACAGGCTCGTGTGCGGCGATGTGGGATTCGGCAAGACGGAAGTGGCGATGCGCGCTGCCTTCAAAGCCGCCACTGATGGCAAGCAGGTGGCGGTATTAGTGCCGACCACGGTGCTCGCCTTGCAGCATTACAACACCTTCCGAGAGCGCATGAAAGACTTCCCCGTGCGCATCGAATACCTGTCGCGGGCAAAATCCGCCAAGGAGGTGAAAGAGATACTGCAAGCCCTCGAAGAAGGGAAGATAGACATCCTGATAGGTACGCACAAACTGGTGGGCAAGAGCGTGAAATGGCATGACCTCGGGCTGCTCATCATCGACGAGGAGCAGAAGTTCGGCGTGGCGGTGAAGGAGAAACTGAAGACCCTGCGCACCAATGTGGATGTGCTGACGCTGACGGCAACCCCCATCCCGCGCACCTTGCAGTTCTCGCTGCTGGGCGCACGCGACCTGAGCGTGATGACCACGCCGCCGCAGAACCGCTACCCCGTGCAGACCGAACTCATCACGCAAGCCGACGAGGACATCATCAAAGAAGCCATCACGCTGGAAATGCAGCGCAACGGACAGATATTCATCGTGAATAACCGTATTGAGATGTTGCCGCGTATAGAGCGGAAGATACGCGCGCTCTGCCCCGAGGCGCGTATCATCACGGCACACGGGCAGATGCCAAGCGAGGAGATGGAGAAGCGGCTGGAGGACTTCATCAACTACGATTACGACATCCTCCTCGCCACCACCATCATTGAGTCGGGCGTGGATATTCCGAATGTGAACACAATGATTATCTACTCCGCCCACCAATACGGTTTGTCGGACTTGCACCAGTTGCGCGGGCGCGTGGGGCGCTCCAACCGCAAGGCCTACTGCTACCTCGTTACGCCCGACCGCGAGTTGCTCACCGCCGATGCGCGGCGACGGCTGGAAGCACTAAGCACCTTCGCCGACCTCGGCGCGGGATTCCAACTCGCCATGCAAGACCTTGACATCCGCGGCGCGGGCAACCTGCTCGGCTCGGAGCAATCGGGCTTCATCGCCGACTTAGGCTACGAGACCTACCAGCGGATACTCAATGAGGCGGTGGAGGAACTGCGCGAGGAGGAAGGCTGTGCGCTCACGCTTCCCGAGCGGGAGGAGGCGCAGACTTGGGCAAGCGACTCGCAGTTAGAGAGCGACCTGCCACTCGGATTCCCCACCGACTATGTGGAGAATATCTCGGAGCGTATCACGCTCTACCGCGAGTTGGACGGCTTGCGCAACGAAGACCGATTGCTGGATTTCAAGAAACGACTGATAGACCGCTTCGGACCGCTGCCCGAGCAGGCGGAGGAGTTGCTGAATGTGGTGCGCCTGCGGTGGCTCTGCTGCCGAATGGGTATCGAGAAGGTCATGCTCAAACAACAGCGGCTGGTGCTCTATTTCGTGCAACACAAGGATGCATACTGGCAGAGTGATACCTTCGGAAAGATTATTCAGTTTGTGGTGAGCCGCGCGCAACGCTGCCAACTGGTGGAAGAGAAAGACAAGAAAGGGCAGAAGACCGGTCGCCGCTATGCCGTTATCCAAAATGTGCAGAGCGTCGCCGGCGCTATCCATTTGCTTAGTAGGATAGAGAAGGATTGTTAGTGGTTAGTGGTTAGTGGTTAGTGGTCAGTGGTTAGTGGTCAGTGGTTAGTGGTTAGTGGTCAGTGGTTAGTGGTTAGTGGTCAGATTATTCGAATTATTCAGAGCATAGGCACTCATAATTCTTATCTTCGCTGCGCTTCGAACGATTTTTTCATAATTCATAATTCATAATTGTCAGGCATATACATTCATATTCCTTTTTGCAAGAGCCGCTGTGCGTATTGCGACTTCTTCTCCACCACGCTATTGTCGCGGCGGGAGGCGTATGTAGATGCCCTCTGCAAAGAAGCGAAACGAAGACTCGCTACTCTAAACTCTAATCTCTTAACTCCAACCCCCATCACAACTATCTATTTCGGAGGGGGGACACCCTCGCTGCTCTCGGCGGAACAAGTAGCGCGCGTGCTGCAAACCATTGATGCTCCGCAAGCCACTGAGGTTACCCTTGAAGCCAACCCGGGCGACTTGAGTCCCGACTACCTACGGGCTATCCGCGAGGCTGGCGTGAACCGACTATCGATAGGTATTCAGTCCTTTGATGATGAGGTGCTGCGACTGATAGGCAGGCGCCACACCGCCGCACAAGCCAAAGCCGCTGTGAAAGCAGCGCAAGACGCAGGGTTCGACAATATCTCCATTGACCTTATCTACGGCATACCCTCTCAACGCTCACCCCGCAACTCTCCACTCTCCGCATGGGAAGCACAAATAGAGCAAGCCTTGCAGTTGGGGGTGCAGCATATCTCTACCTACTGCCTCAGTTACGAAGAAGGTACCCGCATGACACACATGCTGGAGCAAGGGGAGATAAACGAAGTGGATGAAGATACCGAGAATGCGATGTATGACTTGCTGGTGGCACGCTTGACAGCGGCAGGCTTTGAGCACTACGAAGTGTCTAATTTTGCATTGCCCGGCTATCGTTCGCAGCATAATAGCAGTTATTGGAACCGCACACCTTACCTTGGATTGGGCGCAGGCGCGCACTCTTATGACGGAGCACGCACACGCAGTTGGAATCCCGATAATTTGGAAGAATATATCCGTGCACAGGAGAACGGAGAAGACGCCACCACCTGCGAGACACTTACAGACACCGACCTCTACAACGAGCGTATCATGCTCGGCTTGCGCACGGCAGAAGGCATAGCCATAGAGGAACTGCACGACACCGCCTTGGCTACACCCTACATAGAAAGAGGGTTACTGAGACAAACCGATAATCGCTTCATAGCGACTATTAGCGGCATACATATCATGAATCGGATTATCGAAGATTGGATGGAATAGAAGCCTATCGAAGGCGGTCAGCCGCACGCACCAGTGCTTCGTCTTTGAGGATACGGCGCGTAGCCATCATGCTCAGCACGATACAAACCAACGGCAGCCCTGCCCACACATTCAGATACCACGCGGCATCGGTCAGCGCCACACCGTCTATGGTCTCGTAGCCCTTTACCACAAAAGCAATATACAAGGCAAGCAAGGCATAGTAGCCCAAGCAGAGCACCACATTGACGATATTCAGGCGCGCTTGGAGCAGGCGGTGCTTAAAGAGGAAGATATCCACCAGCGCCAGCAAGGGTATCGCCACACTGATGACCGCAAGGGGCCATTTGCTGAACGGCACAAGGGAGACATACTCCACTCCCTCTGCCGGCAAGAACTGCACGGGGGAAAAGCAGCAAAGCAGCACTCCCAGCACCACCACTGCCAATAAATACAAGGTCTGAATTCTCTGAATCATAATTATGATAAAGGATAAAAGACGAAGGATTAAGGACTTATTACCTTATGTATATGAGGACTCAGAGTCGAAACTATTTGCTCTTTTATCCTGCGTCCTACATCCTCAGTCCAAAGAAAACGGTTGCAAAATTACGAAAAAAAAACGGAATACACAACATTATTTGCATATTTCGTAAAAAAATAGTATCTTTGCAGCCGATTTTACTCCTAAACACATAATTACCAACACGAAGTTATAATACTATGGCAAATATTTTAGCGATAGTGGGTCGTCCCAATGTCGGGAAATCGACTCTGTTTAATCGCTTGACGGGCACACGGCGGGCGATAGTGAATAACACGGCAGGCACTACACGCGACCGCCAATACGGCAAGGCGGAGTGGTGCGGCAAGGAGTTCTCGGTGATAGACACCGGCGGATGGGTAGTGAACTCGGATGACACCTTCGAGAGCGAGATAAACCGTCAGGTGAACCTTGCTATTCGTGAGGCGGATGTGGTGTTGCTGGTAGTGGATGTAAACGAGGGCGTTACGCAGTTCGATATGGAGGTGGCGCACCTGCTGCGTCAGGCGAAGAAGCCAACGGTGCTGGGTGTGAACAAAGTGGATACCTTTGAGATGCAATACGGCGCGCCGGAGTTCTACAAGTTGGGATTAGGCGAGCCCTATATCCTCAGCGCGGAGAACGGTCTTGGCACAGGGGATTTGTTGGACGAGATATGCTCGCGCTTCAAGAAAGACGAAATGGGTGAGGAGATAGATGACCTGCCGCGCTTCGCCATCGTGGGGCGTCCGAATGCGGGCAAGTCGTCGATACTGAACGCCTTTATCGGCGAGGAACGCACGATAGTAACCGACATCCCGGGGACGACGCGCGACAGTATCTACACACGCTACAACAAGTTCGGCAAGGAGTTCTACCTCGTGGATACGGCGGGCATTCGCAAGAAGGCGAAGGTGAACGAGGACTTGGAGTACTACTCGGTGGTGCGCTCTATTCGAGCGATAGAGAACTCGGATGTGTGTATCCTAATGATAGACGCCACGCGGGGCATTGAGGCACAAGACCTGAATATCTACTCGCTGATTCAGAAAAACAAGAAAGGGTTGGTGGTATGTATCAACAAATGGGACTTGGTGGAGAGCAAGACGAATGCGGACATCAAAGCCTTTGAGCGTGCTATCCGCGAGCGTATTGCGCCGTTCACGGACTTCCCGATAATCTTTGCCTCGGCGCTGACCAAGCAGCGTATCTTCAAGGTGATGGAGACGGCGCTACATGTGTACGAGAACAAGTTCCGCAAGGTGCCTACGGCGCAACTGAACGATAAGTTCCTGCCGCTGATAGAGAACTATCCGCCGCCTGCCACGAAGGGCAAGTACATCAAAATCAAGTACTGCACGCAGTTGCCGAACACGCAGGTGCCGACCTTTGTATTCTTCGCCAACCTGCCGCAGTACGTGAAGGAGCCTTATCGCCGCTTCTTAGAGAACAAGTTGCGCGAGTGGTGGGACTTCAACGGCACGCCCGTGCAACTCTTCATCCGCGCGAAATAGGTGCTTTTCCGTCTTCCTATCCTCCGCTTATCTTCCGCGTATCCACCGCTTATTTTCCCGTTTTCCACCCCACTCCATACCGATGGACTCGGGCATAATCGGTGCGAGAAGCCAACGCGAAGCCTTGCAAGCCATATGCTGAAAGACAGAATACTGTTTCGGTTATCCTACGTATATCCTACGTATATCTTAAGTATATCCTACGTATTCGATAGCATAGAGACGGTATTGTCAATAGCCTATCTTTTTCAACAGTTGGTTTGTATGGCTGCTTATCTTCATGCGGCGAGAGTAGTCTTTTCCCATGGCTCCACATCCGTATCTTCTCCAGCAAGGTCCTACTATTAAGAAAAAGTTATAAAATTTAGCAAATTACTTGCATATATCGTTTTTTTTTTGTAACTTTGCACTCGATTTTGTGTGCTATGAAAATCATTGGATTTATAGACTTAGACGGGAACACGGAGATGGTGCTGAAAAGCGACTCGTGTCTGCTGAACAACCGCAAGCCGTTTTTCATTCCCGACTGGACAAATGACATCCAAATGACCCCCTGCGTAGTGCTGCGCGTCAGCCGACTGGGGAAGCATATCGCGCCAAAGTTTGCATGCCGATATTTCGACGCTTGGGCGATGGGGGCAGACTTTATGGCATACGATGTGTTGCAGGAAGCGCGACAAGCGCAACACGCTTGGACACAGGGTTTAGACTTCGACTATTCGCTTGCCGTAGGAGAGTGGCACGACGCAGAAAGAGAGCCCATCCAAAGAGAACTTCTCATCGACTCGGCAGCAGCGATAGCCCAAGCAAGCCAACTGATGACCATACGCCAAGGAGACCTCATCTATATTCAACAGCGTAGCGGCAGAAGACCTGTAACACACGAAGACCTGATAGAAGACGAAGGGCTCTATTGCAAGATCAAATGAATGAACAGTCGGACAATTATTTTGATAAACAACCAACTCTGATATGAAGAAAACAACCATCATATTTCTATGCGCCATCGTCTTTATGGTTTCGACACCATTGCGCGCCATCGTGCATACCTACAGCGAGCAATCCGTGCTGCAAACGGGTAAGTGGGTAAAGATACAGGTGAAGGAATCCGGTATCTACAAGATGTCCTACGAAGACCTATTGGCGGCAGGCATTACCACCCCCGCCGAGGTGCGCGTCCATGGTTATGGAGGCGCAATGCTGAGCCAGAACTTCAACAAAGCCAAGATAGACGACCTGCCGGCAGTAGGGATATACATGGAGAAAGGAGCAGACGGGGTGTTTAATGCTGGCGATTATATCCTGTTCTACGGGCAGGGAACTACCTCGTGGACATACAACGGGACACAGTTTGTGCACACGCGTAATCCCTACTCCGACTATGGATACTACTTCCTGAGCGACAACGCAGGCGAGCAGAGGCTGTTGCCCACCGCAGAGGCTATTGACTCGGAAGGCGCAGCAACCATAACCACCTTCCCGTGCTACCAAGTGCATGAGTTAGACTCCGTCAACCTGCTGGATGTTAGCGGCGTAGATGGTGGCGGGCGAGAGTTCTACGGCGAATACTTCTCTCCAAACAAGCCCACACGCACCTTCACCTTTTCTACACCGAACGCAGTAACCACCGAAGCGACGCTGTGCAACATTGCTGTAGCCGCTGCCTCCGGACGCAGCAGCAACTTCAAGTTCACGCTGAACGGTTCATCCAATAGCGTGAGACTCGACTCTATATCCGTGAGCGATTTCTACACCAAAGCACAATTAGCCTCGAGCAATAAGTCGTATCCGACAGCGGCTGACAAACAAAAAGTGGAGATTACATATTCCGCTCCCGTAGTAGGCGCCAACGGCTACCTGAACTATATCGAACTGACCACCACCTGCCAACTAGCTATGGTCGGCAGCCAGATGACATTCCGCACATCGGCAAACAACAATATGGAGGTGCCGATGCTGTTCACACTGACGAATGCTACTTCTGCTACGGAAGTGTGGAACATCACAGACAAAACCAATATCCATCGTATGCCGACCACCCTCTCCGGCAGCACGCTGACCTTCACCGGAACCAACAAATCGGGCATACAAGAGTATATCGCCGTAAATACCAACGGCAACGGATGGTTTTCCCCCACCGTAATCGGCACAGTAGCCAACCAGAATCTGCATGCACTCTCCAATATCGACTATGTCATCATCTGCCCCAAGGAGTTCCACACACAAGCCACAGAGTTGGCACAAGCGCACGAGGAGAAAGACGGCATTACATGGGCAGTGGCTACCGACGAAGAAGTGTACAACGAGTTCTCCTCGGGCACTCCCGACGCAACCGCTTACCGATGGCTGATGAAAATGCTCTACGACAGAGCCAACCAGAATAGCGCCATCGCAAGACCTCGCTGGCTATTGCTGCTCGGCGATGGCACTTTCGACAACCGCAAACTGATGAGGATGAGCGGAAATAACATGCTTCTCACCTACCAATCCAAGAACTCCACTGTGGAGACCAAGGCATATGCCACGGATGACTATTTCGGTTTCTTAGACAATAGCGAGGGAGAGAGCGACACCTATGGCAGAATGGACATAGGCGTAGGCCGACTGCCTGCCAACACCGTAGAAGAGGCGCAAAACATGGTCAACAAGACCATACGATATATGCGCAACGAAGACATGAGTAAGTGGAAGACACAACTCATATTCCTCTCCGACGATGGTGATAACGGACTGCATACCCGCGTTTCGGAAGAAGGTGCAGAGCGCGTTCGCAAAAAGAATCTTGACTTTATGGTCAATAAGATTTACTTAGACGCATATCCACAAGAAATCAATGCCTCGGGTGAGAGTTATCCGCTCGCAAAGACGAAATTGGACAACCTTCTGCAGAATGGAGTGTTGTTCCTCGACTACTCCGGGCATGGAGGCTACAATGCTATTACCAATGAGGGCATGATGAACCTGAAGAGCATTCAGAAGATGACAAACAAGAACTTGGCATTCTGGATGTTCGCCACCTGCTCCTTTGCTCATTTCGACTCAGGAAAGTCTTCCGCAGCAGAAGAGGCTGTTCTCAATCCTAACGGCGGTGCTATAGGCGTACTGTCCGCGTGCCGAACGGTCTATGCTACGCAGAACACCTACATCAACCGCAACTTCTGCGACACCCTATTCGGACACAAGAATGCGTATTCCTACCATATGACCGTGGGCGAGGCTTGCGCAATAGCCAAAAACATGACCGGCAACGACGAGAACAAAATGCCCTACATCTTGCTTGGAGACCCCGCCGTGCGATTGTTGTATCCTACTGAATATCAAGTAAAGACTATTACTCAGGTAGATACCCTGCATGCATTGGATGTGCAACATATGGAGGGATATATCTCCGAGGAGACAGGCGACACGGCTTTATGGTTCAATGGCATGGTGGACATCACCATCTACGACAAAATGCAACAAATCACCACTCGCGATAACGACGCGTCGGAAGGAAACAAACAAACGCTCACCTACAACGATTATCCCAACACCATCTTCTCCGGTAGTGCTAAGGTAACAAACGGACGCTTTGCATACACCTTCATGACCCCTAAGGACATCCGATACAACTACGGCAATGGGCGTATCTTATACTATACGCGCGATGAGGAGAACGGCGCGGAGGGAGTCGGACACTTTGAAGACTTCGTCGTAGGAGGAACAGGCACCATATTCACGGAAGATACCGTCGGACCGACGCTGAGACTCTATCTAAATACTCCTGCTTTTGTGGATGGAGGCACCTCCTACGAGACACCGCGCTTCTTCGCGGAGATTGAAGACGAGCATGGAATCAACACAGCCGGAGCGGGTATAGGACACGACCTCTTGCTCATCGTGGACAACAACGCCAAGAAGAACTATGTCCTCAACGATTTCTTCACTTCCGAGGACGGCAGTTACCAGAGAGGAATGGTATCGTACATGCTTTCCGAGTTGGAAGACGGAGCACACAGTCTCACCTTCCGCGCATGGGACTTGCTGAACAACAGTTCTACCGCTTCGCTCAACTTCATCGTTTCGAAAGGTGCTGACCCGAACATCTATTCCGTCATCTCCTACCCCAACCCTGTACAGGCTACGGGTATTCTCAACCTCACCGTCAACTACGATCAACCCGACCGCGTGATGGAGACTGAGATTCGTATCTTTGACATGGCAGGTAGACTAGTTTGGGAGCAGAAGCAATCCAACCCGGACAACGTGCAACTAAACATGAGCGAGATAGGGCTTTATCCAAGTATATACCTATATAATATACGCATGAAGACCGCAGATAGCAATTATGCTACTGCTTCCGGCAAGATAGTAGTAACGGAATAAGACCCACCCCTACCCTCTCTACAGAGGGAGGGAGAATAGCAAGAGTTAATTCTAACACATATGAATTGTTAACTGATAATTGTTAATTGATACGCCGCCTATGAAGCATATCTAAGGTAATTAAAAAAAAGATTGTAAAAGTGTAAATTGTAAAATTGCTAAGAAAAATATATGAAAAAGATTCTTTTATCCGTTGTCGTAGCCGCCATGTTTGCTACCAGTGTGTGGGCTATTGACGAAACCATGAACCCCCAGATCACCTCTATGCCCTCGCTCAGCATCGCACCTGATGCACGCTCGGCAGGTATGGGTGATTTAGGTGTAGCAACCGACGCAGACCTCAACTCACAGTACTGGAACCCCGCCAAGTTCGCTTTCATGCAAAGCAAAGGCGGAATCACAGCAAACTACACGCCTTGGTTGCGCAAGTTGGGCGTTACCGACATTGACCTCGCACACTTGGAGGGCTACTACAACTTCGGCGACCGCGCAGGTGGTATTGGCGCTTCTTTCACCTATTTCTCCATGGGTGATGTGCAACTCACAGGTGCCAACAACGAGGATTATGGTACCTGCCGCCCTAACGAGTGGGCACTTGACCTCTCTTACTACCGTAAGTTGCACGAGTACGTCAGCATGGCAGTCGCACTCCGCTTTATGTACTCCGACCTCAACAACGGTATGAACATGTCGGGCACCGGCTACGACAACAACATGCACGCTGCATGGACGATGGCGGCAGACATTGCGCTCTACTACCACCAGCCTATCCAACTGCCGATGGGTACCAGTTATTTCTCCTTGGGTTTGAACCTGAGCAACCTTGGCGGCAAGATGACATACGATGAGGTAACGCGTAACTTTATCCCTGCGATGATGCGTATCGGTGCTAACTACGAGTTGCCTTTCAATAAGTACAACAGCCTGACTTTCAGCCTGCAAGCAGACAAGATGATGGTACCATCGCGCAAGTCGAAATTTGCTCCGCAGTTTGATGAGAACGATGAGACCACATGGCAATTATCGCAGGATGCCTACTCCGAACTCACGTCCGTAAAAGGTATCTTCTGGTCGTTTGCCGATGCACCGCGCGGAGCCAAAGAGGAGTTTCAAGAAGTGCGCTGGGGCGCAGGCTTGGAGTACTCCTATAACAAGCAGTTCTTTGCCCGCTTCGGTTACAGTTACGAAAACTTCTACAAAGGTAATCGCAACTACCTGACTGTGGGTGCCGGTTTCCACCTCTCTATCTTCTCATTAGATGTAGCCTACTGCATTGGTTTGGCAGCCTCCAACCCGCTTGACCAGACCATGCGCTTCACCGTGGGCTTCGACCTCGCAGGCATCAAAGACCTTGTGAACAATAAACGATAAAATATGCGAATAGGATTCGGATATGATGTACATCAGTTCACCCCCGACCGCGAATTGTGGTTGGGGGGAATTGTAGTGCCGTCGGAGCGCGGACTGCACGGGCATTCCGACGCAGATGTGCTGATTCACGCCCTCTGCGACGCTATTCTCGGTGCAGCCAACATGCGCGACATAGGCTACCACTTCCCCGATACCAAAGGCAATGAGTACGAAGGTATCGACTCGAAGATACTGCTGCGCCGCGTGATGGAGATGGTGCGCGAGAAAGGGTATGAGTTCGGCAACTGTGACTGCACCGTCTGCGCGCAAGCGCCTAAACTCAATCCGCACATTCCCGCTATGCAGGCTTGTTTGGCAGAGGTGATGGGTGTGGAGACGAATGCCGTCAGCATCAAAGCCACCACCACCGAGCATCTCGGCTTTGTAGGCAGAGAGGAAGGTATTGCCGCCTACGCCGTAGTACTACTAAGCCCTACCCTCCCTACTGAGGGAGTGGAGAAAGATGCTAAAGTATGAAAAAACAACTATTGTTCATACTACTAACTTTCTTCCCCGCTTGCGTCTTTGCACAAGAGTCTGTGTTAGAGCGGCTTATAGCCGATGTGCAGGCATTGGGTGGAAGTCCCGAGGTAGTCGTTGAAGAGGACACATACTGCAAGGTGCGGGTGGCGGATAGTTGCTACCTCGAGACCTACCACTACGGCGATAGTATCCTGCTTGTGCAAACGGTATGCGCCCCGTTGTGCTCGTCTGTCGCGCAGATGTACGATAGCGATTGGACGCTACTCCACCCCATTGCTGCCCCCGCTGACTACACCCTTCCTCAAGCCTTCATCGCGCCTAACGGCACTATTCGCTGGCAAGAAAACTACAAGGAGCAGGCTAATTAAGAATGAAGAGATAAGAATTAAGAGATGATTTCCGACTTGTTGTAATCCGCTGAATTTATGGAACTTCCAATCTATCTCATCGGCTACATGGGTGCCGGCAAGACCACAGCAGGGAAATTGCTGGCGGACAAGTTGGGATGGCACTTTGTGGACTTGGACAACGCTTTTCATGAGATTCACGGCTACTCCACCGCCGACTACATTCGGCAATTCGGCATGGAGGCTTTTCGCAAGAAGGAAAAGTATGTGGTGGAAGACTTGGCGGAACTGCCCTACGAGCATGTGATTTACGCCACGGGAGGCGGCTATCCCTGCTGGGAAGACAACATGGAGTGCCTCAAGGAGTTGGGCACCAGCATCTACCTTCGTTGGCAGCCGGAGCATTTGGCTAAACGCCTTATGCTCACGGACTTAGCCCAACGCCCTGTCTTGCAGGGGCGCACAGAAACAGAACTGCTTGCGTACATCACACCGCATTTGGCAGCCCGAGAGCCCTACTATCTGCAAGCCGACTATGTGGTAGATGCGCCCGTAGGCAACACTATCGCCGAGGAGGACGACGAGCACTTGGCACAACTCTTATACGAACTGATAAAAAAGGAATATGATGACTATCAACGACATACAAGACGATATTATTGAAGAGTTCAGCAGTTTTGACGATTGGATGGACCGCTACTCACTGCTGATTGAGTACGGAAATGGCTTGGAGCCATTCCCTGAGGACGCGCGCACGGAGCAGAACCTGATTGATGGTTGCCAGTCGAAGGTGTGGTTCACCGCCCACGTGGAAGACGGCAAGATTATCTACCAAGGCGACTCAGATGCCATTCTGGTGAAGGGTATCGTGGCGCTGCTTATCCATGTGCTGAGCGGGCACACAGCGAAAGAGATTGTGGACGCTGACTTGTATTTCATCGACCGTATCAGCCTGCGCGAGCACCTCTCCCCCACCCGCAGCAATGGGCTCGTGGCCATGCTCAAGCAGATGCGCGAGTATGCCTTGGCGTTCCTCGCCTTGGAAAAATAGAGAGCCGTTCGGTGCTTTTCTGCGCCCGAAAACTTACCCGTGTAGCAAACGTGTCTATGGATTTAGGCACGTTTGTTTTTTCGGCTTTGTTCGTCGCCGACCTGCGGGCGACCTGCGGTAATGTTACGATAGACCCGCGATAGACCCGCGATAGACCCGCGATAATACGAGGGCATGCCATTTTGGCGGAAAAGATGTTCGTTAATTATGTATCTACTGCCATTTTGTCATATTGTTTGCGGTTTGGCACAAAAGTTGAACATTGATTGATGACTGTGCTCCACGCGGAAAGACCTTCTTGCAACTGAACGAGCGCTGACGCTGTCGGACCGCGCCAAGGCGCTGACAGACTGATACAGTGTCGGACAGAGAACCGGTCGGACAGCGAAGCGGTCAAAAAGTAAATCGATAACTAACACAAAACCAACTATGAATACAAACAATCAACATCAAACAGAGAACTTGCAGAAGTTTGCAATCAACCTCTGCGAGCGTGCGCAGCAAGGCAAACTCGACCCCGTCATCGGACGAGATGATGAGATTCGTCGGGTGCTGCAAATCCTGAGCCGACGCACCAAGAACAACCCTATCCTCATCGGTGAGCCGGGCGTGGGCAAGACTGCCATCGTGGAGGGCTTGGCGCACCGAATCATCCGTGGTGATGTGCCCGAGAACTTGAAAAACAAGAAGATTTTCTCCCTCGACATGGGCGCCCTTATTGCGGGTGCGAAGTACCAAGGCGAGTTTGAGGAGCGGCTAAAAGGCGTTATCAACGAGGTAACGCAGGCCGCCGGCGAAATCATCCTCTTCATCGATGAGATTCACACCCTTGTGGGGGCAGGCAAGACCAGCGGCGCGATGGACGCAGCGAACATCTTGAAGCCCGCGCTGGCGCGGGGCGACCTGCGGGCGATAGGTGCCACCACGCTGGACGAGTATCAGAAATACTTCGAGAGCGACAAAGCGCTGGAGCGCCGTTTCCAAACGGTGATGGTGGACGAGCCCGATGAGGCGGCGACCATCTCTATTCTGCGTGGCTTGAAAGAACGCTACGAGACCCACCACAAGGTGCGTATCAAAGACGATGCGCTAATCGCTGCCGTAACCCTCTCCACACGCTACATCACCGACCGTTTCCTGCCCGATAAAGCCATTGACCTCGTGGATGAGGCGGCTGCTAAACTGCGGCTGGAGGTGGACTCTAAACCCGAAGAGTTGGATAACCTCGATAGGCAGATTAAGCAGTTAGAGATTGAGCGCGAAGCCATCAAGCGAGACCAGAGAGGCTCCGGAGCCGATAACACCACGGATACCAAACTCGCCAACATCGAGGAGCAACTCAACACCCTCAAGTCGCAAGCCGCCGAGATGGACGCCCGTTGGGCAAAGGAGAAAGGCTATGTAGCGACTATCCAAAACGAGAAAGCGAACATCGAGCAGATGAAACGCGAGGCGGAGATAGCCGAGCGCGAAGGCAACTACGGCAAGGTGGCGGAGATACGCTACGGCAAGATTCAGCAAGCCGAGGCGAACATCAAAGCCGCGCAAGACGCCCTCCACGCCATGCAAGGCGAGAGCCTTATCAAAGAGGAGGTGGATGAGGATGACATCGCCGAGGTGGTAGCACGATGGACGGGTATTCCCGTTACGAAGATGATGCAGTCAGAGCGCGACAAACTGCTCCACTTAGAGGAAGAACTCCACAAGCGCGTGGTTGGGCAAGACGAGGCAATAGAAGCAGTGAGCGATGCTATCCGCCGCAGTCGTGCGGGCTTGCAAGACCCTAAGCGACCCATCGGCAGTTTCATCTTCCTCGGCACCACGGGCGTGGGCAAGACCGAGTTGGCGAAAGCCCTTGCGGACTACCTCTTCGACGATGAGAATATGATGACCCGTATCGATATGTCGGAGTACCAAGAGAAGTTCTCAGCCACTCGACTCATCGGTGCACCTCCGGGATATGTGGGCTACGACGAGGGCGGACAACTCACCGAAGCCATCCGACGCAAACCCTACAGCGTGGTCCTCTTCGACGAGATAGAGAAAGCCCATCCCGATGTGTTCAACGTGCTATTGCAGGTCCTGGACGACGGGCGACTGACCGACAACAAAGGGCGGACGGTGAACTTCAAGAACACACTTATCATCTTCACCTCCAACCTCGGCAGCCAACTCATCCGCGAGAACGAGGAGAAAGGCGTGGACACCGAGACCACCAAGACGCAGGTCATGGAGATGTTGCGGCAGACCATCCGACCCGAGTTCCTCAACCGTATCGATGAAATCATCATGTTCCAGCCGCTCAATCAGCAGCAGATACGCAATATCGTCGGCTTGCAGATTAGCAGCGTGCATAAGATGTTGATGAACAGCGGCATAGACCTCCGCGTAACGGACGATGCTATCGACTATATTGCTCGCGAGGGCTACGACCCGCAGTTTGGTGCCCGCCCTGTCAAGCGTGCGCTACAACGGTTGGTGCTCAACGAACTATCGAAGTCCATCATCGCCGGCAAGGTGGATGGCAAACGACCGGTCATTGTAGAACTCCGCGACGGAGAACTGCATTTCAAGAACTAAAGAAAGGAATGGATAAACTTATAATTATCATGTAATTATTCATTAATTACTTATGGGGAAGTGGTATGCAACGCCATTAATGGTTAATTACATGATAATTATATGTTAAAATAGACACGATAATTATATGTAAAAAACGGAGACAATGAAACTCGGATTAGTATTAGAAGGCGGTGGTATGCGGGGAATCTACACCTGCGGCATACTCGATGTGATGATAGAGAAAGGCTTTGAGCCCGATGTCCTCTGCGGTACGTCCGCAGGGGCATTGTTCGGTATTAACCTCCCCTCCAAGCAGAAAGGGCGCGCCTATCGCTACAACTACAAGCACTGTGTTGACCCCAACTATGTGTCGCTGCGCTCCCTTATCAAAACGGGCAATATGGTCAATGTGGACTTTGCATACAACCGTATCCCCAACGAGTTAGCCCCCTTCGATGAAGAGACCTACGAGAAGTCCAAGACCAAGGTCTTCGCCACGGTAACCAATGTGCGAACGGGAAAAGCGGAATACAAACTCATAGAGAACTGCTATGAGCAAATCGATTGGCTGCGGGCATCGGGCTCGCTGCCCTTTATCTCCCATCGCGTTAGAATCAACGGCGAAGAGTACTTGGATGGAGGACTGGTGGACAACATCCCGCTAGATAAGGCGTTTGAAGAAGGCTGCGACAAGGTCGTCGTGGTGCTCACCCGCCCCATGGAGTTTCGCATGAACGAACCGCTCTACCTGCCCAGCAAGATTTTCTACCCAAAAGAGAAGAACTTGCAGGCTGCTCTCAAGGTGCGCAACGAAAACTACCACAAACGCCTCGCGCAGATACGCGCCTTGCAGAAAGAGGGCAAAATCTTCGTCTTTTCGCCGGAGACCATCCTGCCTATCCGCCGTCTTGAGCGTAACCCCATGCATATCAAAGCCATCTACAAAATCGGCCTCCGAGACGCCACCACCCGCTGGCAAGAATTAGAAGAGTATTTGAAGAAGTAAAAAGAATCGAGGCTGTCAAACAACTGGAGTTAGACAGCCTTCGTAGTAAGGACGATTCTCAACAAAAGCCCCAACGGGGCGACATAAAACAGCATAGGGGCTCGCCCCTATGTATAAATCCCTCAAAATTTGAATTAAGTGCCATATCTTAATTTATAGCAATAGGGCACGCCTATTGTCCTGCAAAGGTACACTTTTTTTTTGAATTATGCAAATGCACTTGCATAATTCAAAAAAAAAGTGTACCTTTGCAGGACAATTATAAATTATGGGAAGAGGGCTACCGCTCTAACCAATATGGACCTGCAGACTGTTGTACATATTGCGCCATCGGCGTGGAAGATAAGTTACCAAGACCATATCCTGCTCTTGGGTTCTTGTTTCTCGGACAGCATGGGCGAGAAAATGGACTGTTGTTACCTGCCTCACACCTCGAACCCGTATGGCACGCTCTACAACCCGCTGTCCATCGCGCAGGCAATAGAAACGCAGTCGGAAGAGCCTTGGATTGTCAGGGACAAAGGATTGTACCACAGCCTTTTGCGGCACGGTTCGTTCTCGAATACGGACGAGACGCGTGTACTCGAGGCGGTGGCGGCGAGCCACGAGCAGATGGCGCAGGCTTTGGCGAAAGCAACGGTGGTCATCATCACCTTCGGCACAGCGTGGGTGTATGAATACGAGCGGCGCGTAGTGGCGAACTGCCATAAGTTACCATCGTCTGCGTTCACGCGCAGACGACTGACAGTCAGCGAGATAGTAGCAGCGTGGAAGCCTATCTTGGCGCGCTACAAAGACAAGCATTTCATCTTCACCGTGTCGCCCATACGGCATGTGAAAGACGGGTTACATGAGAACCAAGTCTCAAAAGCCATATTGCTGGAGGCGGTGGAGGAACTGACAAGAAAAGACCCTCCCTGCCCCTCCAGGACCCCCTCCGACTCCCCCTACAGAGGGGGAGAGGAGAAGAATCTACCTTCGTCTATTGATACTAATTCTTCTCCCTCCCTTTGTAGGGAGGGTCGGGGAGGGTCTTACTTTCCCGCCTATGAGATAGTGTTGGACGAGTTGCGCGACTACCGCTTCTATGCGGAGGACATGGTGCACCCCTCGGCGCAAGCGGTGCAGTATGTATGGGAACGATTCGTCAGCACCTACATGAGCCCGCAGACGCTGCAAGACATGCAGACGCTACACCGTTTCTATCAGAAGAAACACCATCGTATCCTCCACCCCGACAGCGAAGAGAGCAAGCGCTTCCTTCAACAACTGGCAGAAGAAGAAAAGAAACTGAAAACAATGTTTAATTTGTAATTATCCCCCCCGCATGGCAATTGTCAAATTGTCAAATTCCCCCATGTCTCCTTACGAATTAGCATACGAATATGTGTTGCGTACGAACCGCTGTATCTTTCTCACGGGAAAGGCGGGTACGGGCAAGACGACACTGCTCAGGCGCCTGCAGGTGGAATGCCCGAAGCAGACGGTGGTGGTAGCGCCCACGGGAGTGGCAGCCATCAATGCCGAAGGGACAACTATCCACTCGCTCTTCCAACTGCCGCCGCAACTCTTCCTCCCCACGCCCGCCGCGCGCAAGCAACTCTTCGCCGAGATGCAACTGCGGAAAGCCAAACTGCGCCTGCTGCGCAACATGGAGTTGCTGGTGATTGACGAAGTGAGTATGGTGCGCTCCGACCTGCTGGACACTATCGACGCCGTGCTGCGCCATGTGCGCCATCGTCAGAGCCTCCCCTTCGGCGGCGTGCAGGTGCTCTTCATGGGAGACCTCTACCAACTCTCCCCCGTCGCGCGGGAGCAAGAATGGCAGATGTTGCGAGAATACTACGAGGGACCCTATTTCTTCCAAGCACGCGTCTTCCAAGAGGTGCTGCCCGTATATATCGAACTCGACCATGTCTATCGCCAGCACGACATACAGTTTATCGACCTGCTCAACGAAGTGCGCGACAACCGCCTCAGCCCACAGTCGCTGAAAATACTCAACAGCCGTTACCAACCCGATTGGCAGCCGCGCGAGGGTGAGCCTTTTCATATCACCCTCTCCACGCATAACCACAAAGTGGACGAACGGAACGCTGTGGAGTTCAACAAACTCACCGCCCCCATCAAGGAGTATCACGCCACTATCAAGGGCACTTTCCCCGAGTCGTTGTACCCGCTTGACCCTGTCTTGCGCCTGAAAGCAGGGGCGCGGGTGATGTTCACGCGCAACGATTCCTCGCCCGAAAAGCAGTACTACAACGGCAAGTTAGGAATAGTAAGCGAGTGCGACGAGGAGCATATCCTCGTCATAAGCGACGAGGGGGAGGAGATAACGGTGCATACCGAGACTTGGGATAACATTCGCTACACCACGGTACCCAACTCCGACGAGGTGCAGTCGGAGATAGCCGGCACCTTCACGCATATCCCGCTGCGCCTCGCATGGGCGGTTACTATCCACAAGGCGCAGGGGCTTACCTTCGAGCATGTGGTGATAGACGCGGCAGACGCTTTCGCCGCGGGGCAGGTGTATGTCGCCCTGTCGCGTTGCCGCTCGCTGGAGGGCATTGTCCTGCTCAGCCCTATCCCCGAGAGCGCGCTCTCTAACGCACGCGAGATCTTGCGATTCACCGCCGCACAACCTACTTTAGAAGCCGTTGCTGACGGGCTGCAGCACTCTCGGCAGGATTACCTCTTGCTCCTGCTGTCCGACCTCTACGACTTCCGCAACCCGCTCCTTGCGCTCGAGCAGGTGCAGCGCGGTGTGGAAGCGACCAACTCCTTCAACCTTGAAGAGACCCGCGCCTACCTCACGCGCCTGCAACAAGCCATGCAGGCGGAGCAGCAGGTGGCTGAGACTTTCCGAAAGCAGATACACGCCCTCATCGCCCGAGAGAACTGGGAACGGCTGCAGCAACGCATGCAGGCAGCGCAGGGCTATTTCGCACCCCGACTGCAGCAACTATGCGATATTATCAAAGCGTCCCCCGCCTACACCGACAACAAGCAGGACGGCATGGACTACGAAGAACGCATGGTCGAACTCCACACCGACCTCGCACGCAAGCAGTGGCTCCTGCAGCAGATTGCAGAGACAAAAGGGAAGTCCCCATTTAAGGAGGATTTAGTGGGTCCGGAGCATTGGATAACCACCCTCTTCCAAGCACGCAAGCAGTTTACCCCGCCGAGAATCAAACTGACCACCAAGGCGGAGAAAGACCTGCCGCAGATGGAGTCCGACCACCCGCAACTGCTCAAACAACTGCACGCGCTGCGCCGCAGGGTGGCTGAGGAGCAGGGCGTGGCAGACCAAATCTACCGCGTAGCCGCTACCAAGACGCTCGTGGAAATATCCAACCGACTGCCCCGCACCAAGAAAGAAATGCTCGCCGTCAAAGGCATGGGAGCCAAGAAATACGCCCTCTATGGCGAGCAGGCACTGGAGATGGTAAAGAAGTATCTAAGGAAAAACAACGAATAGAGCATTTGTCATTCTGCTATAAAAATGCAAGAATAATAAACAAATTGTCATTTTCGAGGGTACGCGTTCCGCCGTTACCCTTGCGTTACCCTTGCGCTACCCTTGAGTTACCCTTGCGCTACCCTTACAAAGACAGAGAATAGCCCCAAAAAGTATCAAAATGTCAAAATCCAAAGATACGGCACTTGCCTTCCAACGCAAGAAGTATCCTCATCTCACGGACGAGGAGTTCCGCTTTATGGTGCAGCAGCAGGAAGGCAGAGAGCGCCTGCGGGAAAAACTGCCCACGCTGGTGCAACAGCCCGACTGGTGGTTTCCGCCCCGACTCGCCTGCGAGCAGTGCAGCAGCGAACGCACCGCCACCTACAAAGCCGAACTTATCAGACCCCACTATACCCCCTCTCTCTCCCCCTCCCTTTCCGGGGTCCCCGCAAGCAACGCGCAGTGGGGTGGCTTTAGGGAGGGACGGGGTGGGTCCTCCCCCTCCCTCAGTAGAGAGTGGCAGGGTGGGTCTTTCATCGACCTTACGGGCGGCTACGGAATCGACAGTTTCTACCTCTCCGCCATGGCTACCGAGGCGCACTA
>JALFGC010000044.1 GCA_022777485.1 Bacteroidales bacterium | reverse complement strand
ATGCAGGATGCAGCGTCCATTGCCTCGTCAGCCGCAGGCTTGGGGATAGGAATAGCATTCGCATCGGGTACACCGCCGGTGTTTACGCTGACGAAACCGCCAGCCTGCATGATTTTGTCGTACGCTTGACGATCCACCATCAAGTCTTTGATGACAGGGAACGCGCGGCTGCGCCACGGCTCTACAGTGATAGTCTCGCCATCGTGGAACTTGCGCATGTGGAGCTGGCAGGTGGTGATAGCGGAGTCGGGTCCGTGGGGGTGTCCATTGACATACATGGAGCACATACCGCAGATACCTTCGCGGCAGTCGTGGTCGAACGCGATGGGGTCTTTGTGCTCGCTGATGAGTTGCTCGTTGAGTATGTCAATCATCTCCAAGAACGAAGCCCCTTGGAAGACGTGTTTTAGTTCGTAGGTCTCGAAATGACCTTGCGCCTTAGGTCCTGCCTGTCTCCAAACACGAACCTTGATATCAATGTATTGATCCATAATGCTTAGTTCTTGTAGTTACGGGTTTTGCGTTCTGTAAATTCGTAGTCGAGGGGCTCTTTGATGAGTTCGGGCTCTGAGTCTTCGCCGGTGTATTTCCAGCAAGCGACATAGGAGAACTTATCATCTTGACGGAGTGCTTCGCCTTCGGGCGTTTGGTATTCCTCGCGGAAGTGTCCGCCGCAGGACTCCTCACGGTTGAGGGCGTCAACAGCCATCAGGCGGCCAATCTCGATGAAATCTGCCAGACGGAGGGCTTTCTCCAACTCGTTGTTGAGCGCACCTGCCTCGCCCGGGATATAGACATTGCTCCAGAACTCTTTCTTGATGGCATCGATTTTCTCGATAGCCGTCTTGAGGCTCTCTGCGGTACGTCCCATGCCGACGAAGTCCCACATGATGAGACCCAACTCCTTGTGGATGGAGTCCACGGAGCGTTTGCCTTGGATAGCCATGAGCCGGTCGATCTTGTCTTGCACATTCTTCTCCGCCGCAGCAAACTCAGGCAGGTCGGTGGACATACGAGGTACGCCGATTTGGTCGGAGAGGTAGTTTTGGATGGTATAAGGCAATACGAAGTAGCCGTCAGCAAGACCCTGCATGAGTGCGGAAGCACCGAGACGGTTGGCACCGTGGTCGGAGAAGTTTGCCTCGCCGATGCAGAAGAGACCTTTGACAGAGGTCTGGAGTTCGTAGTCCACCCAGATACCACCCATAGTGTAGTGGATAGCGGGGAAGATCATCATCGGGTTCTCGTAGGGGTTCTCGTCCACGATTTTCTCATACATCTGGAAGAGGTTGCCGTATTTCTGCGCTACTACATCTTTGCCAAGACGTTGGATAGCGTCGGAGAAGTCGAGGAAGACAGCGAGACCGGTGTTGTTCACGCCGAAGCCTTTGTCGCAACGCTCTTTGGCAGCACGCGAAGCCACGTCGCGGGGTACGAGGTTACCGAAGGCAGGATAGCGGCGCTCCAAGTAGTAGTCACGGTCTTCTTCGGGTATGTCGCGTCCTTTGATTTCGCCACGCTGTAACTTCTGTGCGTCTTCAAGTTTCTTGGGCACCCAGATACGTCCGTCGTTACGCAAGGACTCGGACATAAGCGTCAGTTTGGACTGGAAGTCGCCGTGCTTGGGTATGCAAGTGGGGTGAATCTGCGCGTAGCAGGGATTAGCGAAATAAGCGCCGTGGCGGTACATCTGCATAGCGGCGGAGCCGTTGGATGCCATGGCGTTGGTGGAGAGGAAGAAGGTGTTGCCATAACCGCCGGAAGCGATGACTACGGCGTGTCCGAAGAAGCGCTCGATGCGACCTGTAACGAGGTTGCGAGCGATGATACCGCGTGCGCGCTCCTCGCCATTCTCGTCCTTGATCATGACGATATCAAGCATCTCGTGGCGGTTGTACATCTTCACTTTGCCTTTGCCTATTTGGCGGCTGAGTGCGGAGTAGGCACCGAGGAGGAGTTGCTGACCGGTCTGACCTTTGGCATAGAAGGTACGGCTTACCTGTGCACCACCGAAGGAGCGGTTGTCGAGCAGTCCTCCGTATTCGCGCGCGAAAGGTACGCCCTGCGCTACGCACTGGTCAATGATGTTGTTGCTGACCTCTGCGAGACGATAGACGTTAGCCTCACGAGCGCGGTAGTCGCCACCCTTGATGGTGTCGTAGTAGAGACGATAGACAGAGTCGCCATCGTTCTGATAGTTCTTGGCTGCGTTGATACCACCCTGTGCGGCGATGGAGTGCGCGCGACGGGGAGAATCTTGAATGCAGAAGTTGAGTACGTTGAAGCCCATCTCTGCGAGGGAAGCCGCAGCGGAAGCGCCGGCGAGGCCTGTACCTACGACGATGATGTCGAGGCGGCGCTTGTTAGCGGGGTTGACCAGTTTCTGATGGTCTTTGTAGTTGGTCCATTTCTTCTCGAGCGGACCGGCAGGAATCTTCGCCATCTCGGGCGTGATAATCTGCGTTTCTTTTGCTTTTGTTGCCATATCTTTATTGACAATTTTACTGTTTACAACTTACGATTTTCTTATGCGCAGAGTTCTCCGATGCCCACGCCGAAATACCAAAGCACTACGACAGCGAAGAGACCTACAACGAGGGTAGCTACAACGCTGCTAATCACCTTGATGCGCTTCATCCAGATGAGGTTGTTCCAGCCGAGGGTGTGGAGCGCTGACCAAACGCCGTGGTTGAGGTGGAACCAGAGTGCCACAAGCCAGATGAGGTAGAGACCACAGTAGATTTGTCCGTAGAGGGGCGTGGTGAATAGTGCCTTCACAAGGGCTGCGCCATTGGTGGGCGTAACGGTCTCGCCGCCAAGAGTGGCTACCTCGTGCATGCCAGCGAGTTCAGCGAACTGCATCTTGAACCAGAAGTTGTAGAGGTGAAGCACGATGAAACCGAGGACGCAGATACCGAGCACGAGCATGTTCTCCGATTCCCAATCTACCCCTTCGCGCTTTGCTGTAACGGCATACCGGTCGTTGCCGCGCGCATGGCGGTTTTGGATGGTGAGCCAGATGGCATAGGCAAAGTGAATGACCACGAGGACAGCGAGCCCCATGGAAGCCACGAGGGCATACCAATTGGCACCGAGCATCTCGCAAATCCAGTTGTAGGCGTCTTCCGAGAAGACGAGCGCAAGGTTCATGCTTCCGTGGAAGAGCAGGAAGAGAATCAATGCGAGGCCGGTAATACTCATTACGAACTTACGGCCGATGGACGAGTTAGTTAACCACATAATGTTTTTGTTTTAGTTGTTTATTTAATAATTTTTATCTTTTAACGCGTTTTTTGGGGGTGCTTATCGTCCGCTTAAAGTCTGCTTATCCTCTCGAAAGTGTCGGCTAACTTTTTCTATCCCTATCTTTTAGCAATTTTAATAGGCGAGCAGACTCTCCCCAATTAGCGCACAAAGGTACAAATAATTTTTGAGATGTACAAGTATTAGGGGCATTGCATACTCCAAAATAGACTTTTTTGTTGATTTTTTACCAAAAAAGAGGGCAGAATTTGCATATATGGGAAAAACTTCGTACCTTTGTGGCTTAATTTGGATAATTAGGTGAAAAGAGTACAAAACATATTATTTTTAGTGTGTCTCTTGTGTGCAGAGTGCGCGTGGGGGCAGTATGCGGGCAGCGGTAGTAGCGTGTTCACATTTATGGACTTGCCGGTATCGTCTCGGTTGAATGCGTTAGGCGGCAGCAATGTGAGCATTCGGGACGGGGATGTGAGCATGGCGATGTGCAATCCTGCGTTGTTAGGCGAGATGACCGACAAAGTGCTGCAACTGAACTACTCGTATTACCTGCCCGGAACGATGTTCGGGAGCGTGTTGTACGGGCATAATTTCGGCAGGTCGAAGATAGAAAAAGGCTATAGCGATATGCCCGATAAACCCAATTATTTTGCGGTGGGCATTCATTATTTGGACTATGGGCATATGCGATATGCCGATACGGAGGGGAATCTGATCGGAGGCACATTTACAGCAAAAGACATCTTGGTAGATGTGATGTATGCGCGGCAGTTGGGGCAACAATTCAGCGTAGGCGTTACCTTGAAGCCGATTTACTCGATATACGAGTCGTATCATTCTTTTGCCTTGGGAGCCGATGTGGGTGCGCATTTCCAGACGAAGGACTCCACTTTTCAGATGGGTTTAGTGCTGGCAAACATCGGTTGGCAGTTGAAAGGCTTTTACTCGGACGAAGGCGGGTCTAACCATGAGATGTTGCCACTGAACCTGCAGTTGGGCTTGAATTACCGTTTTGCGCATGCGCCGATACGGCTTTCAATGACTATTCATAACCTGCAACGATGGAACTTGGGTTATGAGTTCACCAACCCCGGGTACAACTCTATGACAGGCGAGTTGGAGAGCGGCGAGGTGAAATGGTATGATATGCTATTCAGGCATACGATATTCGCGATAGATATTGTGCCAAAGAGCGAGCGATTCTACCTGACACTGAGTTATAACCACCGTCGTCGGGCAGAGATGAACCTGAGCGACCAGCGGTCGATGGCAGGGTTTGCCGTGGGCGCGGGTGTGAGGATATACAAGTTCCGATTAGGTTTCGCAATGTCGCAGATGACGCGCAACAACTTCTCGTATCAAGTAGGAGTGAGTCTAGATATAAACAGCATGCTAAAATGAAGAAGATAATTGTGGCTATTGATGGGTATTCGTCCTGCGGGAAGTCAACTATCGCCAAGGCATTGGCGAAGTATGCGGGGTATATGTATGTGGATACAGGGGCGATGTATCGGGCTGTGGCGTTGTACATGCTGCAGCATGGGATAACGGAGGAGTCGGATATCGTTGAGGCACTGAAAGATGTGCAGGTGGGGTTTGCTTTGCAGGCAGACGGCTCGCAGCATACGACCCTGAACGGAGAGGATGTAGAAGGGCAGATTAGGACCTTGGAAGTAGGCAACAGGGCTTCGCAAGTGTCTCAGATAAAGGAGGTTAGAGCGTTTCTTGTTCGTCAGCAGCAAGCGATGGGTGAGGCGAAAGGGATCGTGATGGACGGGCGCGACATAGGGACAGTGGTCTTCCCACAGGCGGAGTTGAAACTCTTCTTGACGGCTCGCCCCGAGGTGCGTGCACAGCGGCGCTATGACGAGTTAGTCGGCAAGGGGGAGCACCCTGATTACGAGGAGGTAATGCGGGATGTGAACGACCGCGATTACCGAGATACCCACCGTGCGGAGAGCCCGCTTCGGCAAGCAACTGATTCGGTTGTGGTGGACAACAGCGACATGACGCGCGAAGAGCAGATGGCGCATATCTACGGTTTGTTTGACAAATTGACTACTTAGCCATTTGAAGATTGCCATGCAGGTAACGATAGATAGCGGTAGCGGATTCTGCTTTGGGGTAACGAGTGCTATTCGCAAGGCAGAAGAGGAGTTACAGAAAGGGGTGCTGTACTGCCTCGGGGATATTGTGCACAACGGGCAGGAAGTGGAGCGGTTGGCGGCTTTGGGATTAGAGACTATTGACTATGACGACCTTCGTACCATGCACAACGCGCGAGTACTGCTACGAGCACACGGAGAGCCACCGAGTACTTACCATATCGCGCAACAGAATGAAATTCAGATTATTGACGCGAGTTGCCCCGTGGTACTGCGATTGCAGAAGAAGATACGCGACACCTATCGGCATATCCGCGAGACGGGCAGCCCTGCACAAATAGTGATATTCGGGCAGCGAGGGCATGCGGAGGTGATTGGTTTAGAGGGGCAGACGAACAACACGGCGATAGTAGTGGAGCGACCGGAGGAGGCAGAAAAGATTGACTTTCAACGGGATATATACCTTTTCTCGCAGACAACGAAGTCGGTAGAAGGCTTCCATGCGTTGGTGGAGTTTATCCAACAGCGGTGCGGCGAGGGCGTAGTATTCGAGTGGTACGACACGATATGTCGAAATGTAGCCAATAGAGTGGAGAAGTTGAAGGCCTTTGCGCGCGAGCAAGACATGGTGATTTTTGTAGGCGGAAAGAAATCCTCGAACGCCAAAGTACTTTTCCAACATTGCCAAGAAGCCAATCCTCGCACGGTTTTTGTGAGCAGCGAAGAGGAACTAACGGAAGATACTGTGAGTGCCTGCCACGAGGTGGAGAAAGTAGGGATTTGCGGCGCGACTTCTACTCCGCTGTGGCTTATGGAGAAATGCAAGGAGAAACTATTAAACCTATAAATAACAATGGAATATAAGATTAATTGTATCGGCGTCTTCACCTCGGGAGGCGACGCGCCGGGAATGAATGCCGCAATCCGTGCGGTAACTCGAGCAGCGATTAGCAACGGGATTAAAGTAAAGGCTATCTACCGTGGTTACAAAGGACTGATAGATGACGACATACGAGAGTTCACCACCCAAGATGTGAGCGGTATCGTGCAACGCGGGGGTACAATTATCAAATCTGCTCGTTGCATGGAGTTCAAGATGCCGGAGGGGCGGAAGTTGGCATATGAGAACATGGTGAAGGAGGGTATTGACGCATTGATTGCTATTGGCGGAGACGGTACTTTCACCGGAGCAAGGTTGTTTGCGCAGGAGTATAATGTGCCCATTATCGGTATTCCCGGCACTATTGACAATGACCTCTGGGGGACAGACGCGACTATCGGGTACGACACAGCGCTGAATACGATTATGCACTGCGTGGATATGCTGCGCGACACGGCGACGAGCCACGAGCGTGTGTTCCTTGTAGAGGTGATGGGAAGGGACGCGGGCTTCCTGACTCTGAACGCGGCTATTGCTGCGGGTGCAGAGGCAGCGATAATCCCCGAGCGTGCTACCATCTTGGAGCAGATAGAGGAGGCGATAGGTCAAGGTCGGCGCAAGAGCAAGAACTCGAGTATAGTGCTTGTGCAGGAGCATGCTATTGACGGCGGAGCCCAAGCAGTGGCGAAAATGATGGAGGAGGCGCACCCCGAATACAGCACGCGCGTTACTATTCTCGGGCACTTGCAACGCGGCGGTTCGCCTACGGCAAACGACCGTATCTTAGCGTCTCGCATGGGTATTGCGGCGATACAAGCATTGCTGGAAGAGCAGCGCAATGTGATGATTGGTGTACAGAACGACGCGATAGTGTATGTGCCGTTGACGAAAGCCATACACGAGAAGAAAGACATCAAGGCAGACAAATGGGCGGCTATGCAGATTTTAAGCATTTGATACCCACCGCCCCGAGAAGCACGGGCAAGAGCGTGTTGATGAGCCAGAGGCAGGTAGTCGCCAAGATTATATTGGCTTGTACATCGTGGATGTACTGCCCAAAGACGAGTACTGCCCACGCGCCGCGGATACCGATATCAGCAACGGGCATGTTGGGTGTAACTGTAACAAAGAGATAGTAGAGCGGTATGCTGACGAGTGCCACCAAAGGTGGGAGTACCACTCCGCAAGCCGCAAGTGTCAGCCATAGTTGAAGGCTGAAACAAAAATAGCGCAATAGCGATTGTAGCAGGATAATGCCACAATCGCTATATTTTATGCCATAGCGTTTTCCCAGGACGGGTGTCAGTGCCAAGAAGAGAAAGAGTAAGCCCAAAAGCAGCAGTGTCAGCCAAAGATAAGTTCGGGTATTCTCCGTGAAGAGGGCTTGATAATTGGTGAACGATAGGGCAAAAGCAGGTAATCCGAGCATTAGGATAACAGCCGTAAGGGCAATGCTACCCACCGCTGCCATGGAGATAGCGGGGAGGTAGTGGTTTTTGTCTTTCAGCAAGAGCATGCGGGAAGGGTAATCACCTAATCGATAAGGGGTTATGAAGGCTCCAGCCATGCCATAGCAGACCTGTTGAAAGGCATTGCGGAGGGTCTGTGGCTCAATGGTTTTGAGGAGTGTTTGCCACTTCCAAGCCTCGAGTAAGAGGTTGACTGGCATTAGCAAAAAGCATGCCGTCAGTGCGAGGAAGTGTGTAGCAGAGGCTTGGCGAAAGAGGCGCAAGAGTTCGGGATAATGGTCGAAAGTACAAAGCGTGTAAATCAAAAAAGCATAGGCAGCAAGCGCAATCGCCCACTGTAAGGCTTTCTTGAGGACGGTTGTCCATTGGTTAGGGTACTTTTGTCTCTCGGTCATCTCTCGGCAGAGGTAGGTTTATTGTACGGGAATTGTGCGGGAATAGTACGGGAATATACGGGAAGGATAGCATACAGACCTTATTCAATCGCGTGGAAGAATGGTGCTTTCCCGCAGCGATTTGCTACTTCACGCGCAGCCAAGTTTGGTTTCTTCCCAAGAAGCCGCGTTTGTCAAGGCTGCCACGGAGCACCAAGTTGCCATTTTCGAGGTAGATTTTGCCGTAGTAGAACTTGCCATTGTCGGGGTCAAGTACTTTGCCACCTTTCAAGCAACCGTCTTCCTCGTGCATACCACGAATGATGACCATACCGACAATAGGCTTGTTGTGGTCTTCGCCCTCGCAAGCCACGCATAGCGCGTCGTGCCCTTGTGTATCTACCAGCAGTTCAATGATTTTGCCATAATACAAACCGTCGGGGCCCTTGTAGATATTGACTATCGACTGAGGCTCACCGGACTTGTCGTCAATGGTTTTCCAATTGCCGAGGATTTGCTTTACTTGCGCCGTAGCAGAAAGACAGGAAATGAGTGCAAAAAAGAAAAAGAATCGTTTTTTCATACCTAAATAGTTTAATTCGGGCGCAAAGTTACAGATTTTCTTGCATATATCAAAATTTTTGCGTAACTTTGCACGCTAAATGGTGCAAGAAAGTACATTCTTACGAATTATCTGTAAAAATAGAACAGTATGCGATTAGTGTTTGCAAGCAATAATGCCCACAAGTTGAAAGAGGTGCGTGCGATTTTGGGCGAGGACATGGAGGTGCTGAGCCTTCGGGAAGTGGGCTTTGCGCAAGAGATAGATGAAACAGGTGAGACGCTGGAGGAAAACTCGTTGCTGAAAGCGCAAACGGTGTGGAAACATCTGTTTGAGCAGGTAGAGATGGGCAAGGCGCCGGCAGTGGACGGGGTTTTTGCAGACGATACAGGCTTGGAGATAGAGGCCTTAGGCGGCAAACCCGGCGTGCATACGGCGCGATGGGCTGCTGATGAGGGGTTCGCCTTAGAAGGCGAGGGTTGTACAAGCGGGAATAACCGCCGGTTGGCATTGAAATCATTGGCGGGGAAGAATAATCGTAGGGCGCAATTCCGTACGGTTGTTACCTATATCCAAGCGACTGGTTTCATGCAACAGGTAGAGGGAATAGTGCAAGGGCATATCGCCTTGGAAGAGAAAGGAGGAGGCGGCTTTGGCTACGACCCGATATTTGTGCCCGAGGGGTATGAGAAGACCTTTGCCGAACTACCGAGCGAAGTAAAAAACGGCATTAGCCACCGAGCGCGCGCGATGGAGGGATTGAAGAACATTTTACTTTCTGAACGAAAATAATATGAAAATGAGATACAAACTTATTGTTAGTCTTAGCGTCTTTTTGGGGACATTCTGCGCTGTCAAAGCAGCCACATGGGAGACTATGTTTGCCTATAATGCCGTTACACAGATAGCCGTTGCGCAAGACAAAGTGTATGCACTGTCCGGCAACACGATCTTCTCTGTGAACAAGCATTCTGACCAGATAGAGATATACAACTCTGCCAGCGGTTTGCACGGAAATAGTATCGGTTGTATCTATTACGACCAAGGGACCGACATTCTTTTGTTAGGATATACTAACGGTAAAATTGACCTGCTCTGCAACGGGGTTATTGAGTATGTATCCGGCTTGTACACCAAGGATATGACCGCCAACAAATACATCAACAATATCACCGTTTACAAAGGACGCGCATATCTATCCATGGATTTTGGTATCGTAACCTTTAACCTCAAGAATCACGAGTTGGTAGATACTTACTACATAGGAGAAGGCTCCAGCGAAGTGAAAGTAAAAGATATCTTATTCATTGGGGATAGTATTTATGCTTTCAGCGAATCACTGGTATACAAGGCCTGCATGCAGGATAACATCGTGGACTATCGTTTTTGGTCCACCGAGCCAATCGGGCGTATCAAGCCTGACGCGAACAAAGGGAAAATCGTATATGATAACAATGGCGAGATTTGGAAATCCGGAGGAGAGAATGGTATTGTTCGCATTACGCCAACAGGCGAGACGATTAGTTACAAGCCCGATGGACCTTTGGAGAATACGCCATATAGCATGACCGTTGCTAATGGGCGTTTGTATGTTGTTCCCGGGGGGAGATGGGCTGTTCAGTACTCCAATCCCGGTTGCGTGATGGTTTATGACGGTTCGACTTGGCATAATATCTCTCAGGGTACTATTAAGGCCGCAACAAATGGCAATCCTGCATTAGATTTTATGGATGTAGCAGTGGACCCGTTTGACGCAGAGCACTTCTTTGTTACCGCATATGGAGGAGGTGTGTATGAGTTTCAAAACTCTCAGGTTGTGCAACAATATCTGCCAGAGAATAGTACATTGGAGTCTCGAACCTCGAACGAAAAATTATACACACGGTGTTCGCATGGCACTTTTGACAAGGATGGTAACTATTGGTGCTGTAACATGGGAAATGTTGTATTACATCGTTTAGATAAGTCTCACCAATGGAATGGTGTTAAAATTATTTATGAAGGCAATATCTTCCCTGTGTATACTACAGGAGGGCTTTTGTTAGATAAACGCAACGAACAATATAAATGGATTCCCTATGCTCGAAACAATCCCGGGCTTGTACTGATTGATGATAAAGGAAGTTTGGATGAAACGGATGACAAGGTGATATTCCGAAATTTATGGGCAACCACCACCGGGCAAAGCATTAGCCCGACCTCCATTTATATTGTCAAACAGGATAGCAAGAACAACATCTGGTTAGGGACTTCTTCCGGCATCTTGATTATTCCTGCTGAAATAGATTTTTTCACATCTAACGCTTGTCAACAATTGGAAATAATTGAAGACAATGGAGAGAATCCGTTCAAGACATTGGATATACAAGCCATAGAATTTGATGATAAAGGTCAGACATGGATAGGAACTAATACTGTGGGAGTGTATGTTGTCTCTTCTGATTGGAAAGAAATTATTGCTCACTACACCTCGGATAACACCTTAATGCCGAGCAACTATGTTATGTCTTTGGCATTTGACCCCAGTACTAAAAAGATGTATGTGGGAACAAGCGAGGGTATTGTAGCATATACTGCAACAGCCAGCGGAGGAAGCGGACTGACCGACACCGAAACAGAAGATATTGAGTATGGCGATATGCAACAATGGAGGTTGCATTATTCATACACTAATACTGAAAAAGTTATTCAATCCTCTGAAAAGGTGTATGCATTGGCAAATGGGGCATTGTTCTCCGTTGATAAAACAGGTGAGAATGTTACAGAATGGAATAAGAGTAACGGACTGAATGGAAGTAACATCTCTCATATTGCCTATGACAATAGGACGAAACGCCTCATTCTTTGCTACAAAGATGGTCGCATTGATTTATTGGATGAGGATGGTTCTGTTACTGCAATGTTAGACCTCTTTCACAAAGCGTCCACCTTATCTGTAACAATTAACAGTGTATTTACGGATAATGGGAAAGCCTACTTAGCAATGACTTTCGGCATCGTAGTTATAGACATGGAGAAAGCAGAGGTAGCAGATACCTACTACATAGGTAAGAATGCGGAAAGCGTAGATGTGCAATCTATCACGATATTAGGCGATAGCATATATGCTGCTTCGGAAGCTAATCTGTATGTTGCCTCTTGCAAAGCAAATCTTGCCGATTATGAATATTGGAAAGAACACTCTTTGCCGAATAGCACAGATGAACTGCGTCAAATCTGCAACACCTACAACCAATTGTATATTTTACAAGGAGATAAATTATATTGCCATACAAAAGGGAATTGGGAGATAGTACACGATTCTCTCGAATGGGTTTCGCAAGACACGAAACGACTCTTGGGGTATAACAAAAGTCACATGGTTGTTTGGATAAACAAAAACGGCGAAAGTGCTATTGTAAAAAAACTGAACATCTCCGATGTGCTATATGATGCAACAAGCAATGCATATTGGATGGCTGTACCCTACTACGGATTGTGCAAATGGAGCAATGAACAGACGCAATACTATATCCCAGATGGTCCTATCAGCAATAATGCGTATCGCTTGAAATATGACAACGAACAATTATTCGTGGTTTCCGGTGGGCGTTGGGCAGTCCAATATAGTAGAATAGGAGACCTAAGTGTTTATGATGGTACAGAATGGCACAATATATCGGCTGGAAACACAAATATCCAATGCGGTACCTATCCATTAGATTATGTTTCATGCGCTGCAGCAAATGAGAAGGGGCATTTCTTCGTAGCATCGTATGGGGGTGGCGTGTTTGAGTATGCAAACTATAAAGCCATTAAGAATTATAATCCCGCTAATAGTACCCTAAAAAGTGCGGATGCTAAAGTTCCGGATAAATATACCCGTACAGAGGGTGTGATGGTAGATAATGATGGAAATCTATGGGTGTTGAATACCGGCGACAATGCATATCCCATTAATATCATGGCTCCTCAGAAACAATGGGTAGGGCTTAACTTGTATAATGCCGCCAATGGACAGAGAATTACTTTATCTACTCCGTGGGAGATTGTGGTGGATAACAGGGATAGTCAATACAAATGGTTCATAGACCAACGCAATGTGATGGTATATCTGCTCAACGATGGAGGGACCCCCACAAAGAGTTCGGACGATTATTGCTATGGAAGGCGAGAGTTTAATGACCAAGATGGGTTGCAGATTGCTCCTTCCGCAATTTATTGCTTAGCACAAGATAATAATAATGACATTTGGGTGGGTACACCTACCGGTGTGTTTATTATTCCATCAACCGTTGACTACTTCAAGAGCAATGAGTGTTACCGCGTGAAAATTCCTCGCAATGACGGAACGAACTTAGCAGACTACCTATTAGGTACAGAGCAGGTGAATTGCATTGCTGTGGATGGTGCCAATAGGAAATGGATTGGTACAGAGAACTCCGGCTTGTATCTTATGTCGGCTGATGGGTTGACTACGGAGGCGCATTTTACAACAGATAACTCCTTATTACCTTCGAATACGATATTATCCGTTGCCATTAATTCTGTGAGCGGGGAAGTTTTCGTAGGGACTTCAGATGGTATTGCCTCTTACAGAAGTGATGCTTCGGCGCCACAGGAGGATTATAGCCATGCCTATGCGTTCCCCAACCCTGTGCGGCCGAACTATGGCGGTGTGATTACCATTACCGGTTTGATGGAAAATAGCGTGGTGAATATCGTAGATGAAGGCGGCAACCTCATCTGCAAGACACGCAGCAATGGTGGCACTGCCGTTTGGGATGGTAAGAATCAACAAGGGAAGCGGGCAAGCAGCGGTATCTATACCGCACTCTGCAATGCGCCGGACGGTAGCCATACGGCAATAAAAATAATGGTAATGAAATAGATGGATGACTTCGTAAAGAGAAAAACAATCCACGATTTCAAGTTACATATTATCATTTTGTGCTGATACTATTTGTTATGCTTCTTGCTACATAATCGTATAAGTAGCAAAACGGGAGACACAGCATAACGGTAACTATCACCAAAAGCAATCTTACCCATAAATAATCATATATACACAAAGGCTGACGGAGAATAAACACCGTGAATCCCTTTATGAGACTTGCTGTAGTAAGGTGTATCCCTAAAATTGTCAAGGTATGAGTACCTACATATTGCAATAGCATGAGTGGAGATAACCACTTACTAAGACCAATGGCTATCCCTATTAAAGTGATACCGCCGCATATTGCCGCAGGAAAAGCATATAGTATGTTTCCATAAGAATTGACAAACACTTGCGTTTCTTCTGTGCTCATGCTTAATCCTATACAAGCGCATACGGAAACGATAATCAAACTAAGTAGTTTGATTGGAGAGATTCTTGCCACATAGTCGCGAACATTTTCACGCCAATCAGAATGTGCATATAGCAGATAACCACCATAATAGAATAGAGACATACTCAACGCCCCCCCAATCCCATATGGCAAAGCAGGAACTTTTAAGATAGATAGGGAATAGCCTATGGCAGATACGCTTACCATAGTAATAGCAAGGTACACCTGACATCGTTTTCTTTCCCATTTAACTATCCACCTATACAGCGCATAAAAAAAGATTTCTGTTAACATCAAACAAGGTAAAAACCAAAGTGGCTTGTAGTGATACATCCATGGTTCAATACCTAATAGCATCCCTACTATGGGCTTGACAAGGGACACTTCAACCTCAGCGTCTGCCCCAAAATGTCTTGCAACAAATAGCCAATATAGATAATTTAGTAGATTAAATATTATGTAGGGTATCAAAAGTCGCAAAGTCTTTTTCCTTAAGAATTCAGAAAATGTTTTGTAACGGTCAGGATGGCTGAATAATCCTGATAGAAAAAAGAAGATCGGAATTACAAATGAACGTGCAATATGCCTATACGGATCTAGAATAGGAATGTGGAGCATAACAACCGTTATAATGGCAAAAGCTTTCACATAATCAATCCAAAGGATACGTGTACTTGACATTGTATTTTTCATATTAGTTAAATAGATTTTCTTTTTGTTCTTGCTCTCCTATAGTAAAGATGTTTGCTGCCGACAGAACTGTATGAAAGAGACAGTCAGTGTAATAATGATGAGTGGTGTTCTTTCGCAAGGCCTCTGCCTTTTGAGGGAACAATCTCTCAAATTGAGTTGAATACCAGACTACACAGGCGCAGAGAGTTTGTTCATACTCTCCACTGGCATGCAGGAAATTGCCATTCTCTCCCAATGATTCTCCATGGTCAGACAAATAGATTACAACTGCGCATTTATGCTCGACACAACGTATAATCGAGTCTAATACGTAATCCATATACCGAGCAGTATTATCATATGAATTAATGACTTGCTCCTGTGTGTTGTAAGTTACTACACGGTTATCCGTAATCGGTTGGAAATGATAGTGTTCCTCAGGTACATGGTTGTTATAATACCAATGGCTTCCTATTGTATGTAATACCAATAGGTTATGCGCATAGTTTAATGCTAACTGTTCATTCAAAGGTTTCCACAATTCCTCATCATACCATCCAGAGAACACATAAGTAGATTTACCAGCATTGACAAAAATTGCCGTATCACACTCCATTGGAGCAAAGGCATAAGACTCACCCATATCTTGATTGGATATCCAAGCCGTATGATACCCTTGCTGCCTTAAGATGGTAATAAAACTCGTCTCACAGTATTGATATTCCGGATGGATAGAATCTGCCCTCGTCATTAAGACGGGGACACTGACTGCAGTATGTGTGTACTGTGAACGCACATTAGGTAATGAGACGATGTTATTACGCTTGGAAAGCATTGGATTGGTTTCGCGTTTGTAACCATTCAATTGCAAATGATCCGGTCTCAAAGACTCTCCTATCACCACAATAATGTCTAAGGAATCTATTGGTTCATTGCTTACAATATACTCCGGCACAGTTCTTGGTGATTTTCGTAATTGCTGCAAATTAATATACTGACACACGCTCTTAACGATATGCATTGGGTATCGTTGATTAAGACTTAGATATAACCGACCATTCACATGAGGGTACAAAAACAGCAATATGATACTTATCGTCACTCTTAACCATGGATAGGACAGTATCTCTTGCTTCCACCTCCATATTACGAGCCCAAGCGCAATCAGTAAATTGAGAGCCATCCAAAGAATCAACTGCCATGTAACAACTCCCATTGCCTCTTCTGTATTCGTGTGCAGAATACAATCTACCATTAGCGGTGTAATTGTTACGCGGAACATTACTCTATAATAAGATACCGCAGAGCCAATGAGACCATAAAGCGGTACACAAACAGCGGCTACATACTTATTGATTCCTATGATATAGAACACAAAAAACGAAACCACACTAACTGCAGTAACATAAACAGAGATAGTGATTATACCCTTGATTCCCGTTATTGGATTATCCAAGAAGTCAGGGAATATTACAGAAAGTGCAATCCATAATGTTGCACAAACTGTCCACAAAAGATATATCCTCTCTTTTCTCCCGGAAGCCCAGTTCATAATTGTATTATCCTTTGATAAGGCGGAGGAATTCGTTGCGGGTTTCGAGGTGAGTGAAGGCGCCTGTGAAGTCGGAAGTGGTAGTGAGGGAATGGGGTTTCTGGACACCACGCATCTGCATGCAGAGGTGCTCGGCTTCGATAACAACCATTACTCCGAGGGGGTTGAGTGTGTTTTGAATGCAGTCTTTTATTTGCGTGGTCATGCGCTCTTGCACTTGCAGACGGCGAGCGAAGACATCCACCACGCGAGCGATTTTGCTTAGTCCCGTGATTTTACCATTGGGGATATATGCCACGTGGGCTTTGCCAAAGAAAGGCAGCATATGGTGCTCGCAAAGGGAATAGAAATCTATGTCTTTGACTACTACCATCTGTCGGTAATCCTCCTCGAAGAGTGCGGAGCGGAGTATGGCTTCGGGGTCTTCTTGATAGCCTTTGGTAAGGAATTGTAGGGCTTCGCCTACTCTATGCGGGGTTTTTTCCAGACCAGAGCGGTGAGGATCCTCACCTATGGTTTGAAGTACTTTGTATACTTGCTCCTCGAGTTGCTTGGTGGTATCGGGATTGGGGTTGAATGCTTGCAGGTTCATTGGCGTTGCGTAGTTTTTCGTTGTTTTCGTAGATTTTGTACTTTTCGTAGTTTGCGTTATTTGCGTACTTGTATTTTATCGCGAACGATATATGTATCTCCTTGCAATTCAGGGAATTGTGTGATTAGTTGTACCTTGAACGCATTTGCTTCCTCGTATGTGTGGAAGTTGCCGAGTCGCACTTTCCAGAATGGTGAGATGTAGGTAACATAGACGGCAGTTGATAGTGCGTCCGTCATCTTCTTCTCCAAGGAAAGTGCTTCCTCTTTGGCAGTCTGCTGGCGGTTAGAAGAGAATATTTGCACGCGGAATCCATCTATCTCTATCATTTCGGAAATGCCATAGACTTTTTCCTTGAGCAGTGCTTCAATCAACGAGTCTTGATGTACTCGAACAAGCGGCATGTCGTCCAATATATAGGGCTTTTGTAGGGAATCGGTCTCGCTCTGCGCGGTATCCGCAACAATTGTATCCACTGCTTGTTCGATAGCGATGGTATCCGAGTCAACAACTTCGTTTGCCATCAGTATAGCAGGCAATAGAAGGGTTGGTAGTATTAGAAGTAACTTATTCATATTCAGTATGTTCGTTCTATTTATCAGTATCTGAAAGAACTGCCGCCGACGAACTCGCGTAGTAGTGAAGTGGGCGGTATTTCTTTCTCGGGTATGGCTACGAAGTACTGCAAGAATTTAATCAGTCGGTGTGCTTCGGTATATTCGTCGCAGAACTTCGGTACTTCTGCAAGGATAGGCTCGGCGTGTCGTTTGAGGACAGCCAACTCGAAGAGAAGGGCAGAGTTGAACATCACATCGGCTTCCTCTTGGAAGGGGTAAATCCACTTCTCTTCACCGCGCATGACAGAGGGGCAGCGGGAGATGGTCTCTCTGGCAGAATAGTTGCGGTACTTATAGTCGCGGACTATGCGGCGGAGGAGTCGTATATCGATTGTGGGAATCCAATTGTGGTTGTCGATATTGATAGTGGTGAGTGCGGAGACAAAGATTTTGTAGGTTGCCTCGCGGGGGATATTCGGCAGCAGAGAGGGATTGAGCGCATGCAGTCCTTCGAGGATGATGACACTATCTTTGTCGAGTCGGAGCCGCTTGCCCTCAAAGATACGCTCGCCTTTCTCGAACGAATAGGTGGGTAGTTCGACCTCTTTGCCTTCGAGCAAGTCGCTCATCTGTTGGCGGAAATAGGGGAGGTCGAGGGCGTTGATGTTCTCGAAATCCCAGTCTCCGTTCTCGTCTCGGGGAGTATCCACGCGGTTGACGAAATAGTTATCCATAGAGATGATGACGGGCTTGATACCATTGACGAGCAACTGGATTTGCAATCGCTTGGAGAAGGTGGTTTTTCCTGAGGAAGAGGGTCCTGAGATAAGGACAAAGCGTGTGCCTTTTCGCGCGGCTATGTCGTCGGCGATAAGGGCGATTTTCTTCTCGTGAAGGGCTTCCGCAAGTTTAATCATGATGAAACTCTTGTTGTTTCGGCAAGCGACATTGAAATCGGCTACATTATTGATATTGAGCAGTTTATTCCAGTCTCCGTACTCTTGAAAGACATCAAACATCTTGCCCATGGGGACGGACTCTTCGAGTTCGATGGGGTTCTTCATGCTGGGTACTCGGAGTAGCATACCGTCGTAGTAAGGCTCCAAGTCGAAGACGGTAACATATCCGCTTGAGGGCATGAGGACAGAAGTGTAGTAGTCGATAAAGTCTCCCATTCGGAAGTATCGGCAATAGGGATTTCCGAGTGTCTCGAAGATGGTGCTCTCGCCGTCGGCACGGGAGCCGAACATCTTGATGACCTCTTTGGTTTGCTTCTCCTCCTCAAAGATTTTGCGGTCTTCGCGTATGATTTGGTGCATGCGCTCTTTGATGGCGCTAATCATATCGGCAGTGAGTGTTTGCTCGTGGTCTTTCTTCCACTGAAGAGTGCAATAGTATCCCTTGCTGATAGGGTGCTCTACACGGAGGTCTGCTTGGGGGTATAGTTCATGGATAGCGCAAGCGAGAATCATGTTCAGAGTGCGGGTGTAGCACCGGATACCACTGGGCGTGCTTGCGTCGAGGAACTCGACATCTTTGGGCTTGTAGAGGAGGAAGTCGAGGTTTTCCGCCTTGTAGTTGACATGTGCCGCGACGACGGGGTAAGGCAGGCTGATGCCTATTCGCTCTTTGAGTTCGATGAGCGAGATGCCACGGGGGACATCGTAGTACTGCTTGGTGTTTTTGCAATAGATGGTGATGGTAGGCGACATAGGCTATCGGATTCTTTGACTATTTCCTATTTGGCGTATTCATAAAATCGCCCGCAAAGTTACTACTTTTTTTTGATATATGCAAATAAAAGCCCTTTTTGTCTCAAAATAGGGTTGTTTTCCGGATTGTTCTTGGTTGGTGTTCTCTCCGGCGCGGGGCATGGAGTTGTCCACGCTATGTGTTTTGGACAATTATGGAGAGGCATAGCCAGAGCAGTAAGAAGGCTCGGAAACGCCTCGAAACGGGTTCGGGAAGGTCTCGCTTATGTTACGGTAATGTTACGGTAATGTTACGGTAATGTTACGGTAATGTTACGATAATGTTCCGATAATGTTCCGATATGGTCTCTATGGGATTTCGGGGAAGATTCGGCTTGATTTCGGCTTGATTTTAGAATTATCCAAAAGGCGTAATTAACGAAATTTGGACAACTCTCGGGCTATGCGTTTTGCAGCAGAAGGGGAGCGAGCGACAGTTTTGGCATTTGCGCCTTATTGGCAAGGATTTATTTGCAGAAAATAGCCACAGGATTTGCGTATGTCAAAGTTTTTTTGTACTTTTGCGGCGGTTTTTGGGGAACCAAGAGCCAAGACTATACGATTTACGGATTACGATTATAAAAACATTTATTGATACCATGAATAAACAGATTTTAGCATTGAGTTTAGTATGTACCTTAGCGGGTTGCAGCATGAAGGCGCCCGTGTATGAATCGGTGGACGATTATCCTGTGCGCGAGGGCGCATTGGATGAGATGGTGTATTCGCCACAGAAGACGATGTTCTCGCTGTGGAGCCCTGCTGCAGACAGTGTGTGGCTGCGTTTGTATGCGGAAGGCTTGGGCGGCGAGGCGCAAGAGGCAGTGGCTATGCGTCGCGGCAAAGACGGGACATGGACATGCAGCGTGCGCGGCGACCTGCAAGGGAAGTTCTACACCTTCCAAGTGGACGATATGGAGGAGACGCCGGGCATCTTCGCCAAGGCAGTGGGCGTGAACGGCAGGCGCGGCGCGGTGATAGACCTTCGCAGCACCGACCCCGAAGGTTGGGCAGAGGATGTGCGGCCCGCGTTTGCAGGGGCGAAAGACGCCATCGTCTATGAGATGCACTACCGCGACTACTCTATTCACCCGAGTTCGGGCGTGGCGCACAAAGGAAAATTCCTTGCGCTGACTGAAAAGGGGACGCAGGCGGAAAGTGGCACTGCTACGGGGATTGAGCACCTGAAAGAGATGGGTGTTACGCATGTGCAGATACTGCCTTCGTATGACTACGGTTCGATAGATGAGACACGGCTGGAGGACAACCAATACAACTGGGGTTACGACCCTGTGAACTATAACGCTCCTGAGGGCGGGTACAGCACCAATCCCTACGACCCTGCCTGCCGTATTCGGGAGATGAAGGAGATGATTCAGGCGCTGCACAAGGCGGGTATTCGCGTGGTGATGGATGTGGTGTACAACCACACATTCGATGTGGCGCACTCGAACTTCCACAACACCTGCCCAGGCTATTTCTACCGCTACAACGCGGACGGGAGCCTTGGCAATGCGTCGGGCTGCGGCAATGAGACGGCGAGCGAGCGCGGGATGATGCGTAAGTTCATCGTGGAGTCGTGCCGCTATTGGCTGACGGAGTACCATATTGACGGCTTCCGCTTCGATTTAATGGGTATTCACGACATTGAGACCATGCGTGAGGTGCGTGCAATGATGGACAGGATAGACCCGACGCTATTGCTCTACGGCGAGGGCTGGGCGGCAGGTGCTCCGCTGCTTCCGCAAGAGGAGTTGGCGATGAAAGCGAACATCTTGCGGATAGAGGGCGTGGGTGCGTTCTGCGACGACATGCGCGACGCGCTGCGGGGTCCGTTCTCGGACGACCACAAGGGTGCTTTCCTCGCCGGCGAGAAAGGGCATGAGGAGAGTATCAAGTTCGGCATTGCGGGCTGTATTGAGCACCCCGAGGTGGATATGAGTCGCGTGAACTACTCGAAGGCGGCGTGGGCAGCAGAGCCGACACAATGTATCAGTTATGTGTCCTGCCACGACGACATGATGCTGACCGACCGTTTGAAGGCGAGCATACGGCTGAAGAAAGGGGAGTTGGAGCGCTTGGATAAACTGGCACAGACGGCAGTGCTGACCTCGCAGGGTATTCCCTTCCTATGGAACGGCGAAGAGATACTGCGCGATAAGAAAGGGGTGCATAACTCGTATTGCAGCCCCGACTCCATCAATGCTATTGACTGGTCGCTGAAGGCGAAGCATGAGGATGTGTTCCGCTACTATCAGGGGTTGATAGCGCTTCGGAAGGCGCACCCTGCTTTCCGTATGGGTGAGGCGGAGTTGGTACGCAAGCACCTGCATTTCCTGGACGCTCCGGAGGGCGTGGTGGCATATGCTCTGGATGGCGAAGCCGTTGGAGACGAGTGGAAAACCATCGTCGTGGTGCTGAACGCCAACCGCAAGGCAGTGGAGGTTGCTTTGCCTGCGGGGGCTTATCGATTGGCATGCGGAGATGGTGAGTGCCCGTACTCGGGTATGCGTGTGGATGAAAAAACAACTACCGTGAGTGCACAATCGGCACAGATTTTGCATACAATAGAGTAGTTTTATTAGGAAAAATGCTTGTTTTTTGTAGAAATATGCAAAAAGGTTTGCGTATATCGAAAAAAAGCACTAACTTTGTCCCCGAAAATTATGCCCATGCATAAGAAACTACTAAAATTAATATACTGATTATGAAAAAAGGTTTATTTCTCTCCCTCATTGCTGCAGTAGCAATGTTGGCATCGTGCAGCAAGACGCTGCCTCAACCCGAAGAGGTTACCGTGAACCCGAGCCCGCTGGCAGTAGTAGGCAACAAGGTGAACGCTGACATCACGGGTACATTCCCCGTAAAGAAATTTGCTAAGAAAGGTGTGCTGACCGTTACCCCCGTGCTGAAATACGAGGGTGGTGAGGCTGTAGGAACGCCCGTAACATACGTTGGCGAGAAAGCCAAAGAGAACGGTACGACGGTAAGCTACAAAGAGGGTGGCAAATACAGCCAATCCTGCTCGTTCGACTATGTGCCTGCGATGGACAAGTGCGAACTCTACCTGCGTTTTACCGCGAAAGTGGGCAACAAGGAGGTGGAAGTACCGGAGTTGAAGGTAGCAGACGGTTTGGTAGCGACAGCTAAGTTGGCAAAAGCCTGCGACAACAAGTCGGTGGTAACCCCTGACAAGTTCCAACGCGTGATTCAACAGATGCAAGAGGCAGACATCAAGTTCTTGATTCAACAGTCGAACCTGCGTTCGTCGGAGACCAAGAGCCAACAGATGAAAGACCTGCAAGCTGCCATCAAGGAGGCAGACCAAAACGAGCGTAAGGCGATTAACAAACTGGAAGTAAGCGGTTACGCTTCTCCCGATGGCGGTATGGACCTGAACGAGAAATTGGCAGGTCAGCGCCAGAAGAACGCTCAGAAGTTCCTGCAACAACAACTGAAACGCGACAAAGTGAAGACCGATATCGCTTCGGACATCACCGCCGAGGACTGGGCAGGCTTCCAAGCGTTGTTGGAGAACAGCAACATGCAAGACAAGGAGTTGGTACTGCGCGTGCTGAGCATGTACACCGACCCCGAGGAGCGCGAGGCACAAATCAAGAACTTGAGCAGCGTGTATAAGACCATTGCAGAGGAGATTCTGCCTGCATTGCGCCGCAGCCGTCTGATTCTGACCACCGACCTGATTGGTAAGTCGGACGACGAGATCAAGGAGTGCTTGGCAAACGATCCGAGCCAACTGAATGTGGAGGAGATGCTCTACGCTGCTACGCTGACAAGCGACAATGCAGAGAAAGTGGCTATCTATCAGAAGGTTGCAGCACAGTTCAACGACTATCGTGCTTACAACAACATGGGTATGATTTACTTCGGTCAAGGCAATGTAGCCGAGGCACGCCGCGCCTACAACAAGGCATTGTCTATTGAACCGCAGAACGCAGACGTGAACTTCAATGCCGGTGTGGCAGCGATGGCAGAGGGCGACTTGGCAAAGGCAGAGGAGCACCTCGGTCGAGCAGCCGGCACGCAGGGTAACCTCGCAGCCGCTATGGGTACGCTCTACACGATGAAGGGCGACTACAAAGCAGCTAAAGCCGCATATGGTCAGAACGCTACGAACAACGCAGCCGTACAGCAGATTCTCAACGAGGACTACGCCGGTGCACGCCAGACCTTGGCTAACGTGAAAGAGCCGAACGGCGTAACTGCTTATCTGCAAGCCATAGTAGGTGCACGCACCAACGACCGCAACGCTGTTTACAGCAACATGAAGGTGGCAGTGGCAAAGGACGCAAGCCTGAAAGCACGCGCACTGAACGACATCGAGTTCGCTAAGTTCGCTGAAGACGCTGAGTTCCAAGCTATTGTGAAGTAAAGATATTTACTATTAGACGATTTACGATTTACGATTGACCATGCGGCGTATAGACGCAGGAAAATCGTAAATCGTAATTCGTAAATTGCAATTCATAAATCCTAAATCGTAAATAAGGTTATGTCTATTTTATTCCCCAAAGTACCCAAGCCCCGCGAGTGGGATTACCGCCCTATCTACTATGATAAGGAGAAAGAGGAGCGCCGCGAGCGTCGTGAGCAGAAGCATAGCCAACTGCACCGCGGCAGTTTCCGCGAGGAGCACGAGAAGAACATGACCGAACTGCGCCGCAAGAAGCAGTCGCGTCTGGGTTTCTGGATTGCATTGCTGGTGCTGCTCCTCTTTGCTTTTTATTTCTTATTGTAATCACTAAGCACTGCCCCTAACCACTGACCAGTATGGACATCATTCACTTATTGCCGGATAGTGTAGCCAATCAGATAGCCGCGGGAGAGGTTATCCAGCGTCCTGCGTCGTGTCTGAAAGAGTTGGTGGAGAACAGTTTGGACGCGGGTGCGAGCCGGATACAAGTGGTGGTGCGCGATGCGGGGCGGACGTTGCTTCAGGTGGTGGACAACGGGAAGGGGATGAGCGAGACGGATGTTCGGATGGCGTTT
>JALFGC010000029.1 GCA_022777485.1 Bacteroidales bacterium | reverse complement strand
CAGCATTGGCTGCCAGCTCCTCACATTGGATTCGCAGGTAGGCATCGCGCCAATTACCCGACACCATTTTGCACTGGGCGTTCCCCTGAAAGACCTTTCTATCGTTGTATGACAATGTCAAACCACTTACACTCAGACTATCCATGTCGCCCTCTACATGCGTCTGTAAGCGGAGCAACTTGTCCATGGATGCCAATCCGGGGACAAACAAAGAAATATCTTTGGGACATAGCGTCGCATCGGTAATATCCAAATGGAGATAGGAATTGTACTGCCCTTGCGCCGTCAGTTGGCTATGAGGCAGTCTGACCATGAGCGAAGGGAGGGCAATGAGCGTATCGTTGTATAAGAAACGCACTTGCATATCTTCCACCACAAACGGTTCTTCTGCCATCTTTCCTTGCGGCGCTGACTTCCGTAGGCTACCGCGCAGATGATGAATAGAAGCGTCCAACGAGTCCGCTGTCAGATGATACAAATCCAAAGAGGCATGGCTCAGTTCTGCTTTGTAATCACCCACTTGCGCACGCACGCTATCGATACGAATGTCCCGTATCGACAGGAATGAATGAAAGCGCTCACTAGGTTCCAAGCGCAATACATCCGCCAAAAAAGAATAGTTCCAATGGGTGGAATCAATGGGATACAGATGGGTTACGCCTCCCGAGAGTTCCACACGAGAGAATCGTATCTCTTTGCGAAGTAAGGGCAGAACACGAAAATGAGCATACACTTTCTCTATGTAAGCCAGCGTATCTCCTTGCCTGTCAGACAAATACAAATCGTTTATCTGTACTCGTGCAGGAAATTGATAACTCACATCTCCTATCTCTGCCTCTGCACCTAATCCTCTGCTCAGTTCCTGTGTAACAAGGTGTAAAACAGACTGTTCTACACGATTGCTTTGAAGCGCACATACCACCATAGTGCATACCAACAGCAGACTGAAGGCAAACACTCCTAATATGTACAAAAAACGCTTCATGTACTACCTTTACATTTGCCCGCAAAGGTACTACTTTTTTTTGAGATATGCAAATTTTTACAAGAAAAACTATAGGAAACCATACACATCCCTACATCATGCGTGGTGGGGGACCCATAGGCGGCATACCGGGTTTCCCGCCGCTTTCTATCATCTCCTGCATATGCCCGCCCATGCCCGTGGCTTTCAGGTTACCCATGCGGTTAAGGCGATAGGTGAAGGTCAGCATGAAGTAGGTGGGCAGCGTGTTATACTTCGCGTAGGTTACTTTCGTGTCGCTCACCACTTGCACGATGTTCTTCTTTTGGTGCAGAATGTCGTACGCTTGCAGTGCGAGCGTGGCATTGCCCCAACTCTTTTCCACCGACGCATTCAGTATGACCTCGTTCACATCCTCTAATTGGTAGCCGTAGCGCGCCGTGTAGCCGCAGTCGGCGGCGATATTCCATGACTTCGGCAGATGAAACTCCAAATCCCCTGTAACAGTCCAGTTAAACACATGGCTCGCTGTGCGGGCGGTTAGGCTGTTGTTGGTGTAGCTGTATGTGCCGTTGGCGCGAACGCCCAAGTCCACGATGCTATGCGTGAAGCGCAGGTTCAGGTCTTCGCTCACCTGCACATTGTCCGTCAGCGAGAGGTCTCCCAACGGCAGCGACTCTTGCACCAGCGGCGACTGACCATCGCTCATCGTTGAGGTGTAGGCCACGCGCTGGTTGTAACTAACCATCGTGCGCGTGTTGAACTGGAAGAGTTTCTTGGCAAACGGCGTGTTGTACATGAAGTCCGCACTGATGTTCCAGGGCATGGCTTCTGCGTTCACGGTCTGGCTATAGCGCTTGCCTGTCGCATCGTAGAGGGTGTTGCTTACCAATGCATTCTGCGTAAAACTACCGCGAAGTCCTGTCATAATCGAAGAAAAACGGGCTTCGTTATAGCGCGAGTACATAGCAAAGAAGTTATGGGCAAATGCAGGGCGCAGCGAGAGGTTACCGATGGTCTCGTTCATCGCGTCGGAGTTGTTGCGAACGGGAATCATCTGGTTCACTGTCGGTTGCGACACACGCCCGCGATAGCGGATACGCGCAAACTCTTTCTTGCCGAACTTGTAACGGAAGTTGACGGACGGTGCCACATTCCACGAATGGACCAAGGTGTCTCTGTTGAGCACACCACCGTAGTAGGTGGTGGAGTGGGTCTGTGTCAGGATACCGCGCACACCCACCGTCAGGTCGCTTTTCTCGGTCAACCAGCGGTAGTTCACCTCCAACTGCTCTTGGAAGAAGAGGTTGCTCAACGCATTGCTGTAGGTGGAATCATAGGCATATTCCGAGTAAACCGCCTCGTCTCCCAATAAGTCCCCCTTTGAGGGGGATTTAGAGGGTCTGCTATATTGGTCTTTTGTAGAGTGCCGAACGGTGCTCGCAAATCTGGGCGCAATCTCCAGCAGGTGGTTAGTCTTGTAGATAGGCTCTACGTAGGACACGCGGACATTGTATTGCAGGTCGTTGCTGCGGTTGAAGGTATGCTGGTCCACTGTGCTGGCGTTCAACCTTCGGTCGAAGGCAAAAGTCTCGGAGAAGCCGTCTGTATTGCTGAAGTTGATACGTCCTGTCAGCGTCAGCGACCGCCCGGGGTGCTGAAACTTATGGTTGTAGGTCAGCCGTATGCCCGCGCTGATGGTGCGGCTCGTATCTTGCTGATTCTGATAGCCGTCGTTCACCATCGAGTCCTGCGAATAGTAGGTGTAGTCTTGTGTGTTGATGGATGAGTTGCCCGTGTAGGATAGGGTAGGTTGCAGTATCAGTTTGTTCAGCGTATCTATCTGATATTGCATTTCCAGTCGCAGGTTCGCGTCCCAGGTCTGTGCCAGTTTCTGTGTGGAGTCATTGTTGAAAAATGTGCTCACGCCGGCATACTGCTCGGTGTTCGTCTGCGAACGCGTGTCGTTGTTTGCATGGCTCACTGACACATCGCCGCCCAGCAGCAACGAGGTCTGGCTGTCGCGTTTGTCCAAGCGCTCGTTGAAGTCAATGTTCGTGTTCACGCCGAGGTTCTCGCTGCGGGTGATTCCAGAGTTGGCGTCGTTGCCCCAATTACCCCGTCCGCGACCCATCCTCACCTCATTGGTGTTGTTCGCTGACCCGATGATGGTCGTCTGGCTCTCACCCAGCAACAGGTTCGTAAAGATGTTCGCGTTGTAGCGGAAGTCGTCCTCAAAGAAGTGCTTTGTCTGCTCTGCGGAAGTACTACCATAGGCGGGGGCGCCGTAGTTGAACCAGCCTTCGTTCTCCGTAACCATGTCCGCGCCCAGCGAACCCGTGTATTTCCCGAATACACCTTTCTTGCGGTCTTTCTTCAGCGTCAGGTTGATGATATGCTCCGTCTCGTCGTCTTCAAATCCCGTCAGTTTGGCGGTCTCCGACTTCTCGTCTATCACCTGTATCTTCTCTATCATCTCGGCGGGGATATTCTTCGTAGCGGACTGCACATCGTTGCCGAAGAATTTCTTCCCGTCTATGCGCACCGCGGTGATGGTCTCGCCGTTCACTGTAACGTTGCCTTGTTGGTCTACCTGCACGCCGTTCATCTTTTTCAGCAGGTCTTCCACCATCGCGTTCTCGTTCACTTTGTAGGCGGCGGTGTTGTACTCGATAGTATCCCCTTTCACGGTCATCTCCGCCGCCTTACCTTGCACCTGCACTTCCGCCAAGTGCTGCACATCCTCGCGCAGGCGGATAGCTTTCATGCTCACGTCGTTTCCATCTACCGTAACGCTCACTACCTGCTCTTTGAAGCCAATGTTAGAGACAAATAGTTTGTATTGCCCGTTCTTCACATTGGTCAGGTAATACTCGCCGTCGAAGTCCGTCTGCGCCCCTTGCACCATCGTCGAGTCGCCGTTGTGGTATGCAAACAGCCGCACGGTACTCATTTCCAGCAGGCTTCCGTCCGTGGCACTCACCACCTTCCCGCTCACTGTGTACTGCGCCAACGCAGACATTGCGCTGAGGCACACCACAATAAATAAAATAGTTTTTTTCATCCTTTGATAGGCAAAGCCCTCTCATAATTCATAATTACCCTTCGCCGAACAAACATTGTGCCAAAATCGCACATACAATGTTCTTTTTAACCAATTTTATGTTATCACATTCCCAACCAACGCCTTTATGAGAAACCTCTATCCGCTTCCGTTTACTTATAGAAAACGATGTCTCGCTGTCTCACTTTTCTGCTGCAATAACAGGCATATATTTTCGCGGGTCTATCGCGGGTCTCCCGCAGGTCTATATGACTCCCGAAGGACCTATACCCCTTACCTACTCACTACAAACCAACAGGGCTACTCTCCCTCGAAGATAGCCCTGTTGCAATGTAAATGTTCCACCTTGTTTGAACATCGAAAATCTTGTTTTTGGGGTGGGTAGATTGTGGGGTAGAGTAAAGCCCCTTCGCCCTTACTCCACGCGGTGAACGCCGTCGCTAATCTCTGCGATGTAGAAGTCGGCTTTCAGCCCCGTGGCGGCGGTGTACTTGGCTCCTACCTGCTCAATGAACGCGGGGATAGCCTCTTCGCGTACCAGCGATACGGTGCAACCGCCGAAGCCGCCGCCCGTCATACGGCTTCCCAGCACGCCTTCTGCCTCCCATGCTGCACTCGTTAATGCGTCCAACTGAGGACCCGTCACCTCGTAGTCGTCGCGCAGCGACACATGGCTCTGCGTCATCAGTCTGCCAAACTGCTCTATATCGCCCTGCTGCAGTGCGGTTACCGCGTCTTTCGTGCGCTGCACCTCGCCAACCACATGGCGCGCACGGCGGTGCGCAACGGGGTCGGTGATGGCGCTCTCCACCTGCTCAAAATCCGCCTGAGACAACTCGGCAAGGTACTGGATAGGACGCACTGTGTTCAGTTGCTCCACTGCCAAGTGGCATTGTTTCACGCGGTCGTTGTAAGCGCCCGAGTCGAGGTGGTGGGGAGAGTGGGTGTTGGCAATCACCACCTTGATACCCTCCAACTTAACGGGCACGAGCGAGAACTGCATAGTGTCGCAGTTGAGGAAAATGGCGTGGTCTTTCTTGCCCTGTGCAGACGCAAACTGATCCATGATTCCGCACATCACGCCGGCAAACTCATGCTCTGCGGCTTGACCTATCTTCGCCAACTCGGTGCGGTCGTAGCCCGTGTGCAGCAGTTCATTGAACGCGCAAGCGGTAACCACTTCCATAGCTGCGCTGCTGCTCAACCCTGCACCCGCAGGCACATTCCCCCAGAAAAGCATGTCGTAGCCTTGTGCCACCGAGATACCGCGGTGGATAAATTGGGCGATACAGCCCAGCGGGTAGTTCGCCCATGCTTTGTTGGGCAGAACTGCCGTCAGTTGGTCCAGCGGCAACTCAAACACATCGGAGATGTTGAGCGAGCGGAAACGCATTAGTCCGTCGTTATTCGGAGCTATCAGCAGATAGGTGCCGAAACTCAGTGCACAGGGGAACACAAAACCGCCGTTGTAGTCGGTGTGTTCACCTATCAAGTTCACGCGCCCGGGGGCAAAAAAGATGTCTGTCGCACAATGCTTGTACGCCGCCTCAAATGCGGATTTCAGTTCTTGTAGTTCCATAGAGTATATAGTTTTTAAGTGTTTCTATCATCTCCCTCCCTCGCGGGACCCCCCGAAAAATCATGGACTTTTGGGCGCTCTTGTAAGGAGGGCAGGGGTGAGTCCTCTATCTCCCTCCCTTTGTAGGGAGGGTCGGGGTGGGTCCTGTCAGTGTTAGTGCTTGTCCTTTCAGCCCTTTGGCGGTCGCGGTAAGTGTGCAGTTTCCTTCCACTATCACCGTCAACTCGCCGGCGAAAGCATGGTGTTTCGGCAGGTGGAATAGGTCAAGATTGGCTGCGTCGCCGTTGGCGGCTGCTACAAAGCGACCTTCGCCCTTGGTGGAGAAATGAATCAGGTGGTCAGCCTCTGGGCATACATGGCCGTCTTTGTCCACCACTTGCACGCGCAGGAAGTGCAGCCCGCTGTTGCCTTGCGAATAGGGCTCTTCCGTTATGCGGATATGGTGAGGCTTACCTGCGGTATGGCGCACTGCCTCGCCGTACTTTGTTACCACTTTCAGCTCGCCGGCTTCCCACGGGATGTTGTCCCAAATCAAGCGGTAGCGGCGTTGCAACGCCAGCGGGTCGCCAGCCTCGGCAGCGGCTTCTGCCTCTGCTTTACTGAGTTTGCGCACCTTGCCAAGGCTCCTGCCGTTGAGGAATAGTTCGCCCTCGTCTGCGTCGGTATATGCCATCACGGGCACCGTGTCGCCCGGCTGCCAGTTCCAATGCGGCAGCAGATGAACGGTATGTGCTGTTTTGTTCCACTCTGCGCGGTAGAGGTAATACCTGTCCTTTGGAATACCCGCGAGGTCCACGATACCGAAGTACGAGGCATGGCTGGGCCAAGCGTCAGTATCCCACGGAGAAGGCTCGCCAAGGTAGTCGAAGCCCGTCCATACGAACTGACCTATCGTCCAAGGATAGTCGTCCATGTTGCGGAAGTCCTCATCGGGCAGGTTGCTCCAAGGGCAGTATTGCAGGTCGTAGCCCGAGCATTGGTTGGTCTTGCTGTTGCCGCCGGGGTGGTTCATATTAGTGATGGTCTCCGTGTTGTCGGGCACTGCCGGCAGGAAGTAAACGCCGCGAGAAGAAACGGTGGACGCCGTCTCCGAACCTAATACAAGACGCTGCGGAGTCTTGTTGTATGCCTCTTCGTAGCGATAAGCGCGGTAGTTCAGTCCCACCACTTGCAGGATACTCGCAAACCCGTTTTCCAGCACACAACTCACTTGGTCCATACCTGCCGTGCAGGGGCGCGTGCCATCCTCGCGCACACAAATATCCTGCAACATCTTTGCTACCTGATACCCTTCGGGTGCACACTGCGTCGGCACCTCATTGCCTACCGACCACATGACGATACTCGGGTTGTTGCGGAAGTGGTGGAGCATGTTCACCATGTCGCGCTCTGCCCACTCATCGAAGAACCGATGATAGCCGTTCTCGCACTTCCCCCAGTCCCATTCGTCAAACGGCTCGCACATCACCATAAAGCCCATCTCGTCGCATAGGTCTATCAATTCCGGCGCAGGCATGTTGTGCGAAGTGCGGATAGCATCGCAGCCCATATCCTTTAATATAAGGAGTTGGCGGCGGATAGCCTCGGTATTGACAGCAGCACCCAACGGACCTAAGTCGTGGTGCAGGCACACGCCTTGAAACTTGCGAACCTTGCCGTTAAGCAGAAAACCCACATTCGGTACTATCTGTACGCTGCGAATACCAAATACCGTCTCTTTCATCTCCTGCTCTTCGCCATTAGCATACAAGTAGGTGCGAGCGATATAGAGATTCGGCGCTTCAGGCGACCAGAGTAGGGGATGCTGTAACGTGAAGTTCTGCTCCAAAGGCAGGTCGTGCTTCACATCGTACTGACTGCAGAGCGAATCCACCACCTCGCCCGTCGCTTTGTTCACTATCTGCGTGCGGAGCGTTATCTGCTTGCCAAGCGCGTTGGTTACGCGGGTCTTGAGGTTGATACTCGCCATCTCGTCGGTTACATATGGCATCGTGATATGCGTGCCCCATATAGGCACATGTACGCTCGGTGAGCAGATAAGGTGCACATGGCGATACAAGCCTGCCCCGGGATACCAACGGCTCGATTGCTCTCTGTTCTGCAGACGAACGGCTATATCGTTCTCGCCCTCGCGCAAGAAAGATGTGATATCTACATGGAAAGCGTTGTAGCCGTAGGGCCAATAGCCGGCTTTCTCACCGTTAACATACACTTCCGCCTCGCTCATCGCACCATCGAAAAGCAGTGAAACCTGAGAATCGAGACTTGGCACTTGTATCGTTGTCTTGTACCATGCCGACCCCATGTAGGGGAGTCCGCCCGAACGCCCTGTCTTGAGCGAGGGGAAAGTCTCACCGTTTTGCCAAACGGTAACATTTTGCAGGTCGTTCTTTCGGTCGAAAGGACCATAAATCGCCCAATCGTGGGGAACGGTAACTTCCTGCCAAGCCCTGTCTTGCGCAGCGGGCAACTGATGGTCTTGCTGCTCAAAAGCAAACTGCCAAGAAGTAAGCAAGGTGCTGATAGCCAATAGGATAGTATGCATACTTTTTATCGATTAATATGGAAAAATGCATTAATAATTCAATAGTCAGAAGTCAATCGGAGAAAAATTAATGGGTATTAACGGAGAGAATAAAGGGGCTTAAACGGGTATTAACGGATAACGCTAATGCTTCCATAGCGCCTTCAGCGCCTCATTGGGTTGCCCCTTGCTGTTAAAGGCACCCATCTCGTAGGCGCCCCAGCCGTCGGTGGCGTACTCTTTGGGCTTCCAGTTGTTGTATATCTGAGGCTCCCAATAGAAGATACCCTTCATATAGTCCCATTTGTCCACGAGCCCGCGGAAGTCCTCTATCACCTTCACGGCTTCTGCCTCTTTGTTCGACAGTGTGCCTATCTCGGTAACCATAATCGGGCACTTGAACTCATTGTACAGCAATTGGATATTCTGTGCCGCCAGTTGGTTCACCTCCTGCCAAGTCTTGCCTGTCCATTCGGTCATCATGGGGTAGTGGCTCAGTCCTATCATGTCAAACTTGCCGCCGTTTTGTTTCATCTTGCGGAAGAACCAGTTGTTGTTCTCGTAGGCATTGTCAATATGCACAATCACAATGGCGTCTGGGAACACTGTTTTGCAGGCATCGTAGCCTGCGGTAGTCAAGGCAGCGTAGTTCCTCCAACCATTGGGCAGGTCGCCATTGCTGTCCCATAGTTGCCCCGTAGGCCAGAGCATGCCGTTGCGGGTCTCGTTGCCCACCTGTATCCATTCCGGCGTAACACCCTCTTCCTTCAGCGCCGTCAGCACCTCCGTGGTATGGTCTGCTACGGCTTGCAGCAGTTCGTCCATCGTGTAGTCTTTCCATGCTTCGGGTGTGGTCTGACGACTCGGGTCGGCAAAGTAGTCGGAGTAGTGGAAGTCTATCATCACGCGCAGTTTCAAACCGGCAGCGCGTTTGGCTTTCACCAGCACATCCTCTTTGTTGCACCAGCCCGTCTTATGGTTCACCCATACGCGCAGACGAACGCTGTTCATCCCGTGGTCACGCATCAGTCGCATGCCTTCCTGCGGGGTGCCCACTGAGTCGTAGAAAAGCACGCCGTCAGCCTCTTCTTCGGTTATCCAAGAGCAGTCAGCACCATACGCATACGACCCCACCGCCGCTGGCTGATATGGGTCTTCGTCCAAAACAGGTGTACAAGAAACGAAAAACGGAATGGCGAATGCCAAGAATAATGAATAGTTCTTCATGGTTATTATTGCATTTTGATGTGAGTCTATTGAAATCGGCTGCAAAGATAATAAAAAGAAATGGAATATGCAAGAAGATAGTGCTTTTTGATGTATATTTTCCTTCCTCCTGTCCGTCCACGGTCTATCCTTAGATCATTACGGAGGATATACGTAGGATATACGTAGGATATACGTAGGATAACTGAGACTATGTACTGACGATAACCTAACTCATTACCGAAGATAAGGTAGCACGACTATCTGCAAAGAACTTGAAAATTATGAGATTCTATGGATAATGCTCAGCCCGTCGCGAATGGGGAGTATAACCTTTTCCAATCGCGGGTCGGCTGCCACTTGGTCATTGAAGCGACGCAAGGCAATGGTCTGTGGGTCGCGGTCGTAAGCGGGGTCTATGATGTGCCCGTCCCACAGTGTGTTATCCGCCAGCAGCCATCCGCCAACGGGCAGCAGCGAAGTGCCGTCGGCTCTTTCGGCAAGCAGCAAATCAAGGTAGGCGCAGTACTCACGCTTGTCTGCATCCATAAACACCAAATCGAATGCCTGCTGATATCCTGCCAAAAACACCTTCGCGTCATTTATCACCAAGTGTATCTTGCTGCTGAGGGGAGAAAGTGCAAGGTTGCGGCGAATAGTGTCTTCCAGTTCATCGTTGTGCTCCACCGTGGTGAGCATACCGCCTTCTGGCAAACCCTCTGCCAGGCAAAGAGCAGAGTAGCCCGTAAATGTACCGAGTTCCAAAATACGCTGCGGTTGAATCATACGGCTAATCATCGCAAGCAACCGCCCTTGTATGTGCCCGGAAACCATACGAGGGTTCAGCACATTGCAATAGGTGTCCCGTGTGATGAAACGAAGCACCTCGTTCTCCGGAGTGGAGTGGGATTCTATGTAATCGAAAATATCCATATCTTTTTACTGACAATTTGGTTACTTTATAGGCCCCATTCAGCCCATAGATGAAAAATTTTGCGCAAAAGTACAAAAAAACTTGCATATATCCAAAAAAAAGAGTATTTTTGCACCGAATTTCAAAAACAACCTTTTTGCATTTATGGAAAAGATAGATGAGTTGGATGTAAAAATCCTAAGTATTATCACGAAAAACGCACGTATTCCCTTCAAAGATGTGGCTGAAGCATGTGGCGTAAGCCGTGCCGCTGTGCACCAGCGTGTGCAACGCATGTTTGATAATGGTGTGATTATCGGTTCGGGCTACCAAGTGAATCCGAAGATGTTAGGCTATCAGTTGTGCGTGTATGTGGGAATAATCCTTGAAAAAGGCTCCTTATATAAATCGGTAGCGGCTGAGTTGGAGAAAATTCCGGAGATTGTAGAAACACAGTTTACGTTGGGCGCATACTCCATGCTGATTAAACTATACGCAAAGGATGACCGTCACCTCATGGAGTTGCTCAACTCGAAGATTCAAGAGATTCCGGGTGTAGCAAACACAGAGACGCTGACTGCCCTTGACCAACGCTTCTCGCGCACACTGCCGATTGGATAAACAGGCCTCTTGGTTTCAGGTTTCATGTTTCAAGTGAGATGGATTTAATCCTATTTTACTTGAAGCAAGAGGTTTGATACACATAATATGAACGTCGATAATAGAATAGAACACTATGGAGAAAGTAATTTCCGGCATACGGCCGACCGGCAATCTGCACTTAGGTAACTATTTCGGTGCAGTGAAGAGTTTCGTGAAAATGCAAGACGAATACAACTGCATGTTCTTCATCGCCGATTGGCACTCGCTGACTACGCACCCCACGCCCGATAATATCCGCAAATCGGTCAAGACCATTCTGGCGGAGTACTTGGCATGCGGCATAGATCCCGAGAAAGCGCCGCTCTATGTGCAGAGCGATGTGAAGCAGGTGCTGGAGTTGTATCTCTATTTCAATATGAATGCCTATTTGGGCGAGTTGGAGCGCGTTACTTCGTTCAAAGAGAAAGTGCGCAAGCAACCGGAGAATGTGAATGCTGGACTGCTCACCTATCCGACCCTGATGGCGGCGGACATCTTGGTGCACAAGGCTGACAAAGTGCCCGTAGGCAAAGACCAAGAGCAAAATATGGAGATGGCGAGACTCTTCGCGCGACGCTTCAACCGTATCTACAATGTAGAGTACTTCAAAGAGCCGCAATCCTTCCATTTCTCCGATAAGGCGGTGAAAGTGCCGGGCTTGAACGGAACGGGCAAGATGGGCAAGTCGGAAGGCAATGCCATCTACCTCTGCGACGATGAGGCAACGATTAAAAAGAAAGTAATGCGCGCGGTAACAGACTCAGGACCCGTTATGATGAACCAAGAGAAGCCGGAGGTGATACAGAACCTCTTTACGCTGATGGAATTGGTTTCTACCCCCGACACATGCGACTACTTCAACGACGCCTACAACAACATGACCATACGCTATGGTGACATGAAGAAGCAGTTGGCTGCCGACATCAATGCGTTCTGCGCACCTATCCGCGAGAAAATACAAGCATACAGTAGCGACGACGCTTTCCTTGAGAAGGTGATGCGGCAGGGTGCACAAGCAGCAGAGGCATCCGCAGAAAAGACCATAGAAGAAGTACGCGAGATTATCGGCTTTAGAAAATTAGGCTATTGAGGCTTCGCCAATAGCATATTGGCATACTCTTTGTAGTGTATAGTGTGATATGAAAAAGTATGGGTACATATTGTTAGCAACTTGTTTGGTTATGCTTCCTTGTATGGGAGGCTATGCCGACGATGTGGTGGATGATGTGTATTATTGGGCGGATAAGAATACTACAGAGACGCTCTACTATGGGAGCGATGAGGAGGAGTATGCGTCAGAACCTGCTGACTCGGACTTATACGAAGAAGTTGAGCAACCGCAGGTGGTTACTGTTACCTTTGTGGAAGATAGCGTAACGCAGCATTCGGATGGCACCGTAGTGAAAGCAGTTATCAAACGAGATTGATATGCGAGCAATACAAAACATATGGCGCGGTGGTTGCTTGATTCTCATGCTTACGATGGTAAGCATAGTCTCAGCGCAAGAGCAGGCTCGACTCTCAGAAAGAGAACTGTCGGGCACTGCACGCTATGTGGGCATGGGAGGCGCGATGACGGCTGTAGGAGGAGACCCCTCTGCCGTGAGAGATAACCCTGCCGGATTGGGCGTGTATAGACGCATGGAAGTCGCTATCAGCCTCGGAGGAAAATGGGACCAAACCATGCAAGTGGGTAGTAATTGGGGGGGACTAAACACAAGGTTCGAAATGCCACAGGTCTCATGGATATGCAGTTTTGGCAATCCGTATCGCTCGCAGGGAGTGATATTCAATAACTTTATGGTCTCATACAATCGTGTGCGTCAGTACCAACGGGAGTATTCTGCCAATGTGAACAACTGTGAAAACTCTTTGGCGGATGTGATTGCCCTGAAAACGGACGGATTGAAGGAACAATCTTTGCGGCCGGAAGGACGCTGGGATGATACGAATGTAGGATGGCTCAGTCTCTTAGGTTACGACACCTATATGATTAATCCCTTGGATAATGATCAGTGGGGAGCCAATCTGCTGCCGGGAGAGAAAGTGAATAGTGCTATCCGTGTGCGCGAGAATGGCTATATGGACGAGTACGCATTCGATTGGGGCATGAATATCTCCAACCGATGGTATGTAGGTGCAGGCATTCGGATGGCCTCTTTCTATCTCTCGCAGACGGAATACTACGACGAGAAAGCACAGGCTTCAGGAGTTACTCTATCCGCCTATAACACGCTACTGATGAGTGGCTTAGGTGTGAATGGCGCTATCGGTATGATAGGACACCCCGTGGAGTGGTTGCGCTTTGGCGTTTCATTTATCACGCCTACAGCCTCTACACTGTCTGTATCTAACTACGGCGAAATGCAAAGTAGTATTATCAATGATTCTGTAAGAGCAACGCCTGTCAACACGGCTTCCTATTCCGACTTCTCATTGCCGCTACGATTGAGTACAAGTGTGGCTTTCCAATGGAAGCACTATGGTTTGTTATCTTTCCAGTATGATTATGCGCACCATAAGTATTTGGACGATGTGCATACGCTGAAAGTAGGCTTAGAGGTAGTGCCCATAAACCGATGGTTTATCAACGCGGGGTATGTATATGAGAGCACTTTCCGCAATGCAGATAATTTGTTGCCGTATGAGTTGAGTTATAATGCAGTGGAGACCAATACGCATGCGCTCTACACGCGCAACACGCAGTACATATCTTGCGGCATAGGTTATCGAGGGAAGAACTTGATAGTGCAGGCGGCTTACCAATACCAATTGCAGGATATGGATTTCCAACTGCACGAACTCTGCCTAACGGATGGTATGCGCGGGCGCACCCATCGTTTCGTGGTAACCTTAGGTTGGCATAATAGATGAACATAGCAATGTGCTGCTGACGATTTATGTTTATACTTTATAGTTTATAGTTTATAGTTTATGGGTAACAATGCCCTCATAATTCATAATTCATAATTACCCACGGGCACTGCATAGCAAGAGACCGGAAAACTCAACAAAAATCTTTAACTGGAGTCCCTACCGACTGATGGCGTGCCGATACTCTGCGCGGAGACCAATAGCGATATTGTAGCGATGAGGTGGTCGGATTACAAAGGAAAGGCACACTTCAAATCCTATTCATTAGGAGTTTTCTCGAGTAAACGCTATGCAGTGCTTTTTTTGTAAGTTAATACGCAGTCTGCCACTGCATTGCCTCCTAATTTATATTTCTCAACGCCCTCTTAATTCCTCATTCCAAATTCCCCCATGCTGTTCAATTCCATAGAGTTTGCGCTATTTCTGCCAATTGTTTTTCTGCTGTATTGGTTTGTGTTCGACTACGCTTTGCGCGGTTGCAAGCGGCAGTTGTGGTGGCAGAACTTGTTTGTATTGATAGCGAGTTATGTGTTCTACGGTTGGTGGGATTGGAAATTCCTGCTGCTGATTGCACTCACCACGCTTTGTTCTTATGGTAGCGGGCTGCTGATTGCAAAAGCCAGCGAACGCCGGAATCCCACGGGGGGGGGTAATTCTTCGCAAAGGATAAACCACCGTTGCATACTGTCTCCCCGCTTTTGGCTGTGGGCGAATGTATTGCTGAACCTTGGTATCTTAGGGGTTTTCAAGTACTATGATTTCTTTGTCGAGTCGTTTGCTCGGCTGTTTGGCGTAGATGCGGAGGCGCATCTGCTGCACTTGGTGTTGCCTGTGGGGATTAGTTTCTATACCTTTCAGGCGCTTTCGTATTCTATTGATGTCTATAAGGGAAAGATTGCTGCGACTCGGGATGTGGTGGCGTTTGCAGCGTTCTTGAGTTTTTTCCCGCAGTTGGTGGCGGGACCTATCGAGCGTGCTACGAACTTGCTGCCGCAGTTTCAGCAGCGGCGGGTATTCGACTATCAGCAGGCTGTGGACGGCATGCGGCAGATACTATGGGGCTTGTTCAAGAAGATAGTGGTGGCGGACAACTGCGCGACCTATGTGGATACGGTCTTCGGCTCGATAGGTGAGCAGACGGGGAGCACGCTGGCACTGGCAGCGGTGCTGTTCACTTTTCAGATTTACGGTGACTTCTCAGGGTATTCGGATATTGCTATTGGTACGGCGAAGTTGTTTGGCATTCGGCTGATGCGCAACTTCAACGTGCCTTATTTCAGCAGGGATATTGCTGAGTTTTGGCGGCGTTGGCATATCTCGCTGACGACATGGTTTCGGGACTATGTGTATATCCCATTGGGCGGTAGCCGACCTGAGGTGCCGAAGGAGGCAGTTTGTAAATTTGTAAATTTGAAAATTTGTAAATTGCTATTCAGAGGTAGGCTTTCGACCGATGGCGTGTGTGAGGCATATAAGAAAGCCATAGTGGTGCGGAATACCTTTATTATCTTTTTGTTGAGTGGCTTTTGGCATGGTGCAAATTGGACATTTGTGCTGTGGGGTGCGTATCATGCGTTGCTCTTTTTGCCGCTGATACTGACAGGCAAGAATCGCAAGTATATGGATGCCCCCACTTGGCGCGACTTGCCCAAGATACTGCTAACTTTCGCGTTGGTCGTCTTCGGCTGGATTATCTTCCGCGCTACGGGTATGAAGACACTGACGGCATGGGTAACAGGCATCTTCTCGCCATCGTTATTCACTATCCCATGGCTGATGAATAGGTGGTACTATATTCCCCTCGCTATATCCATCGGATGTATGTTAGTTATGGAGTGGGTAAATAGGATGGAAGAGCATGCTATGGCAAAATTACCCCATAGTGCTTTCTTACGCTTTGTTTTGTACTATGTAGTCTTTGCATTGATATTTTTATTTACCGGTGAAAATCAGACCTTTATCTATTTCCAATTCTAACCACTATGAGAAAGTTCATTTGTAAAACATTGCTTTATGCTCTTCCAATTATTTTGCCTATTGTAGTCTATGCAATATGTATCTCACCGCATATACATGGAGACCTTGGTAAGTTAGGGCAATATACATTCTCAGATGATTATGTGGTGAAGCCTTCCCAAAAGACGGGGAAAGTCAATAATGTCAACTACAATGATACGATACGCGGTGGTATTTTGGTGATAGGGGACTCTTTCTCTCAACCCAATGGGAATAGTTATACGAATTTTTTAGCCGCTTTGTCAACAAATGAGATTTTTAACTTACATTCAGAGTGGGGGAATTCTCCTTTTGAAAGATTCTTATTCGTTGCAAAACGGCAATTAGTGCCGAAGATTGTAATTATCGAGACGGTAGAAAGGTCTTTGTCTTATAGGCTATTAAGTACTCCTTTTGCACTATCCCCGCAAGAAATGATATATGCATCTATTGTAGATACCGTTCTACATAATAAACATAGTAAACAAACAAATGGTAAGTCTCTCCTATCTGAGACATCTATGTGGGTAAAGAGATGTATTAACTACCCCGGATTTGAGAACCCTGTGCGATATGCCACTTTGCATAAACCGATGTTTAATTGTGAGGGAGACGAAAATTCGTTGTACTATTATGAGCATGATTTGAAATATGCGTATAGTCGAGATACACTTGCACTCATGACTGCAAAGATGGATAGTCTCTTTGCCTTTGCAAAAGCCCATGATATACATCTTTATGTGCTGATAGCGGAAGATAAATATGACTTATATCAAACCTACATAGCAGATACCGCCCATTGGGAAAAGACCCTATTAGAGGATTTCTGCCCATTGGTTCAAACTCCCTATCTCATCAACTCTAAAGATACTTTGGCACAGATGGCTGCCGCTGGCGTGAAAGATATTTATTATTGTAATGATACCCACTGGAGTCCGATAGGTGCGGAAGCCGTCGCCATGCAAGTAGCCAAACGGATTATGGAGTTAGAAGGAGATACTACTCTTTTTTGTCTGCCATATTGAGAATTTGATAGGTATTATGAAAATGAGGTTGTCTAACAAGTCAAGTTGGCAGCCTCTTTTTGTATGTGAATGGCATAGGAGGGTGGTAGAATCTATGCCCCCTTCGTATTATTTCAAAACGCCCTCAGAGAGTTCCCCACTTCGCGTTGCTTGCGGGGACCCCGCTGGCGAGATGTGCCCGACTTGTAGGGATGTACTACTTGCGTCCCTCTATTCTTTGCTTTTTCTTAGCCCCCTCTCTGCTCTTTGTTTGCTGTGTCTCGACTCTTTCTCTGCTCTGGGGCTGCTTAGTCTCTGCTTTTTCTCTCGGTTCGTTGTCGTCTTTTTGCCGTCCTTTTACCGTCTTTTTGCCGTGTTTGGCTCTTTCTTTCTTCGACCTTTTTTCGTCCTTTGTTCGAGATTAACTGCTGAGTGGGTGTTTGCGATCAGTGGGGTAGGCGTTTGATGGTAGTTTGTGATCGTTTCGCTTGAGTTCGGGAATTAAAGAAAAATAAAGATGAAATTCTAAAAATAACGAAAAAAAGCGAAATAATTTGCGTATGTCGGAAAAAAGTAGTATCTTTGCACGCTTATTTGGAGAAAGACAAATGAGTAAGATAGGCAGAAAATATAAAATATCAAAATAATTATGGCAAAGAAAGAAAACTTTAAGAAGGAAGACCAGAATCTGGAAGAGGTGAACGAGAGTTTATCTGCAGCTGGTCTGTGGATTGAGAAAAACGCTAATCTGCTGAGTTGGATAGTGTTGGCAGTAGTGGTAGTGGTGATGGGTGCCATCGCACTGAACCAGTATGTGCTGAAACCCAAAGCCGTAGAGGCAAGCAATGAGAACGCAAAGGCTGTGGTGTATTTCATGGCAGGCGACTTTGAGAAAGCGTTGCACGGCGATGACGCAGAGTGCGTTGGTTTTGAGCAGATTGCAGACGATTACTCGTGGTATCAGACGGGCAAACTGGCTGCGTTGTATGCAGGTATATGCTACTATCAGTTGGGCGAGTATGAGGACGCAGCGAAGTATCTGAAGAAGTTCTCCGCCAAAGACCTGACGATAGACCCTGCTGCTTCGCAGTTGCTTGGCGATGCATATGTAGAATTGGGCGAGTATGGCAAAGCAACCGCTGCCTTTGAGGCGGCTGCGAAGTCGGGCAATGAGTTGATTGCTCCGATGAGCCTGAAGAAAGCCGGTATCGTCTATTTGGAGCAAGGCGATAAGCGTGCTGCGAAGAAAGCCTTTGAGCAAGTGAAGGCAGATTATCCTGCTTCGACCGAGGCACAAGACATAGATAAGTATATTGCTATCGCTCAATAAGTTATGACGACCGATTTGTCGAAATATGATGCGACTGTATTGCCTAACGCTGACGTGCTGAACCGTCAGCGTTACGCAATTATTGTGGCAGATTGGAACTCGGAAATAACCTTTGCGTTAGCGCAGGGTGCGATAGACACCTTCCGTAAGCATGGCGTGGAGGAGGAGAATATCTTGGTGCAGCATGTGCCCGGTACGGTGGAGTTGACCTACGCAGCGGCGCGGATGATCGAAGAGTATGCGGACATGGACGCTATCGTGGTGATAGGCTGTGTGATACAGGGAGATACGCCGCACTTTGACTATGTGTGTCAGTCGGTTACACAGGGCGTAACGATACTGAACGCGCAGGGGAATGTGCCTGTGATTTTCTCTGTGCTGACCACGCTGGATAAGCAGCAGGCGCTGGACAGAGCCGGCGGGCGATTGGGCAACAAAGGCGTGGAAGGTGCTTATACGGCTATTCGGATGGCGAATTTGTAGTTTTTACCGCAGGCGAGACGCCTGCGTACCCGGACAGAATTGAAGATGAAGGTATTTAAGTTTGGTGGAGCGTCGGTGAAGAATGCTGCGGGAGTGCGCAATCTTTGCGAGATAGTGGCTCGGACGGAAGGCGAGTTGCTGGTGGTGGTGTCTGCTATGGGCAAGACAACCAATGCCTTGGAGCG
>JALFGC010000104.1 GCA_022777485.1 Bacteroidales bacterium | reverse complement strand
AGGTCTATCTTGTTTATTATAAGGAATACACGCGCGCGCGACGCTGCCATCTTCTTCACCTTGTCGAGGAAATCAGCGTTACGGTCGGGGTTGTCTTGCACATCGGTTACATAGAGCAGGACATCGGCGTCCACAAGTGCGGAGCGAGAGAACTCCAGCATCTGCTCCTGCAAGCGGTAGTTAGGTTGGAGCACGCCCGGGGTGTCGGAATAGACCATCTGGAAGTCATCGCCGTTGACGATACCCATGATACGATGGCGCGTGGTCTGCGCCTTGGAAGTGATGATAGACAGACGCTCACCCACGAGCGCGTTCATCAGCGTGGATTTGCCCACATTGGGGTTGCCTACGATATTTACAAAACCGGATTTATGCATGCGTTAATTATGAATTAAGAATTATGAGGGCTCATGCTTAGGATATTATGGAATATCAACATGCATGGCTTCATTCTTGGGCAAAGGTACTGCTTTTTTTTGAGATGTGCAAATTTAGCCACAAAAAAAGAGGTTCTAAAAACCTCTTCTTTCAGTTGTTGCCAAACCAGGACTCGAACCCAGACAGACAGAACCAGAATCTGTAGTGCTACCATTACACCATTTGGCAATGTGCGCCTCTCTTCAAAAGCGAGTGCAAAGGTACTGCTTTTTTTTGAAACCACCAAATTTTTCTACAAAAAAAGTGCAAAAAAAGTTGTTATACTCCATAAATTGCCACGAAATACGCTCTTCTACATTACTTTTTATGTAATTATCCATAAATAGGCATTCATAGAAAGACAACAATTACAAAATGGATTTGCATATTTGAAAGAAAAGTTGTAACTTTGTCGTCGGAATAGGTGTCAACAATAAACATGACAACAAATATGCGATTTACTAAAATGCACGGTTTGGGAAACGACTACATCTATTTTGATTTGGTTTCCCACCCTATTTCTTCCGTTGATTGGCATGCTTTGGCTATTCGTCTGAGCAATCGGCATACGGGTATCGGCGGCGACGGGATAGTGCTTATCCTGCCCAGCGAGACCTGCGACTTTCGTATGCGGATTTTCAATGCAGACGGTTCGGAGGCAGAGATGTGCGGGAATGCGTCACGCTGTATCGGCAAGTATGTCTATGAGCGCGGCCTGACGCGCAAGACCATTATTGCCTTGGAGACCGGCGCGGGCGTGAAGAGGCTTCATCTGCAAGTGCGCGACGGCGTAGTGGAGTCGGTTTGCGTGGAGATGGGGAGAGCAGTGGTGGATGAAGGATTAAGGATGAAGGATGAAAGACTCAATAGCGCCGACTCTGAGAGTGCGGCCTGGAGACCGCACCTCCATGAAACTTCAGAGACGAAGGTAATAAGTCCTTCATCCTGTGTCCTTAATCCTTCATCCATCGTAGATATGGGGAATCCGCATGCTGTGGTGATGGTGGACGGGGAGATTACGGACGAAATGGTGTGGCAGACGGGTCCGCGCATTGAGAAAGACCCTCACTTCCCGCATGGGACGAATGTGGAGTTTGTGCGCGTGGAGAATAGGCAGGAACTGCGTATGCGGGTTTGGGAGCGTGGCAGCGGCGAGACTATGGCATGCGGTACGGGGGCTTGCGCCAGCGCGGTAGCCGCCTATGCTAAGGGGCTGACGGACAATGAAGTAACCGTCCACCTGCTCGGCGGCGACCTGCATATCAGCATAGACGAGCATTGGCAAGTGCGCATGACGGGCGGCGCAACGATTGTGTTCGACGGAGAGGTTGAAGTGCCGCTCGTTGCCGACCCGCGATAGACCCGCGAAAAAACCTCGGTGTTCGGGGACTGTTTTCAGCCAAAAGAGGCTGTCTAACATGACTTGTTAGACAGCCTCTTTTGGCTTGTTGAGAACGGAATGTTTCATTTATCTCTCAGCGCGCATGGGATTGTGCAGGAAATCTTCGTAGGCGAGACGAATGCCGTCTTCAAGTTCGGTCTTGTAGGTCCAGCCGAGTGCCGTTGCCTTGCTGACATCCAGCAGTTTGCGTGGTGTACCATTGGGGCGCGTGGTATCCCAATGTATCTCACCCTCGTAGCCGACCACCTTTGCCACCAATTCCGTTAGCGCCTTGATAGTCAGTTCTTTACCCGTTCCTGCATTCACGGTCTCGTTGCCCGAGTAATGGTTCATCAGGAAGACGCAGAGGTTCGCCAAGTCGTCCACATAGAGGAACTCGCGCAAGGGAGAGCCGTCGCCCCAGCAGGTAACGGACGGGAGGTGTTGCTCCTTCGCCTCGTGGAAGCGGCGGATGAGGGCGGGGAGGACATGCGAGTGCTCGGGGTGGTAGTTGTCGTTGGGACCATAGAGGTTGGTCGGCATAACAGAGATGTAGTCGGTGCCGTACTGGCGATTGAGGAACTCACAGTATTTCAGGCCGCTAATCTTCGCCAGCGCATACGCTTCGTTGGTCTTTTCCAACTCGCCGGTGAGCAGGCAACTCTCTTTCATTGGTTGCGGCGCCAGGCGCGGATAGATGCACGATGAGCCCAAGAACTCCAATTTCTTACAGCCATTTTGCCATGCAGCATGGATGACATTCATCTCAAGAATCATGTTGTCGTACATGAAGTCCGCCAACGCACTCTGGTTGGCAACAATACCCCCCACTTTCGCTGCTGCGAGGAACACATACTCGGGCTTCTCCTGTGCGAAGAAAGCCTCCACCTGGTCTTGACGACAGAGGTCTAACTCTTTGTGCGTGCGCGTGATGATATTCGTGTAGCCTTGGCGCTGCAGTTCGCGCACAATAGCCGAGCCCACCATTCCGCGGTGCCCTGCTACATAAATCTTGCTTTGTTTTTCCATAACTCCGTATATCTTATTCTCCGTTAATAACCGTTAATTGCTCGTTAATTCTATACCTCCATTAAAGACCATTAAAAATTCATTAAAAAGGCTATGCTTTTAATGGTTCTTTATATGGTTTTTAATGGAGAAATCAACGAAAAATTAATGGATAATTAATGGCAATTAGCGGAGAATAACGACAATTTTCTTATTTTACAATTCCTTTCTCGAGGTATTCGGCGAGGTTGGTGTGTACCTGCGCCGCGGCGGCATCAGCTTGCACCTTCGCTATATCGTGCTTGACCATCAACTCCACGAGTTGCTCGAAGGTGGTCGATTGGGGGTTCCAACCGAGTTCGCGCTTTGCCTTCGAGGGGTCGCCCCAGAGGTTCACCACATCAGTCGGACGATAGAAATCCTCAGAAACGGCTACCACCACCTTGCCCACCAAGGCTTCGGGACCAGCCACCACGATACCTTTCTCCTGCACGCCTTCTCCCTCCCAACGCAGTTCGATACCTGCATGGTGGAACGCAAGCGTCGCAAACTCACGCACCGTATGCTGCACACCTGTCGCGATGACAAAGTCCTCCGGCGTCTCGTGCTGCAGAATCAGCCACATACACTCCACATAGTTCTTCGCATAACCCCAGTCGCGCAACGAATCCAGATTGCCCAGATAGAGGCAATCTTGCTTGCCCTGCGCGATACGCGCTGCTGCCAAAGTTATCTTGCGCGTAACGAACGTTTCGCCACGGCGCTCCGACTCGTGGTTGAAGAGGATACCCGAGCAGCAGAACATATTGTACGCCTCGCGGTATTCTTTCACTATCCAATAGCCGTAGAGTTTGGCAACGGCATAAGGCGAATAGGGATGGAAGGGCGTGTTCTCGTTCTGCGGCACCTCCTCCACCTTGCCGTAAAGTTCAGAGGTGGAAGCCTGATAGATACGGCATTTCTGCTCCAGATGGTTCGTGCGCACAGCCTCCAAGATACGCAGCACACCCACCGCGTCCACATCTGCCGTGAACTCCGGCGCGTCGAACGACACCTGCACATGGCTCTGCGCAGCAAGGTTGTAAATCTCATCAGGCTGCACTTTCCCCACCAACTTCACGAGCGACATCGAGTCGCCCATATCCGCATAGTGAAGGTGGAAATGCGGTTGCCCCTCCAGATGGGCGATACGCTCACGATAGTCCACCGATGAGCGGCGGATGATACCATGGACATCATATCCTTTCTCTAACAAAAACTCACTCAGGTAGGAGCCGTCTTGCCCCGTTACACCTGTTATCAAGGCTGTTTTCATGATTTTAACTTCGTGTAAGAAACTTTGTGTACTTAACTTCGTGTAAGGAACTTCGCTTCGCTCCGTGTACAGCGCAAAGCGCTTCTTTACAGCCCGAAGGGCTTTCTTACACGCAATTTATAACTTTCTATGGTATTTTGCATTAGCATGGTGATAGTCATCGGTCCTACGCCGCCCGGGACAGGGGTGATGGCGCCTGCTTTGGGGGCAACGCTCTCGAAGTCCACATCACCTACCAAGTGACCGTCCACGCGGTTGATACCCACATCTATCACAGCTGCACCTTCCTTCACATAATCTGCTGTAATCATCTGTGGTCTCCCCACGGCTGCCACCAATATATCTGCCTCGCGGCACACGGCAGGCAGGTCTTTGGTGCGACTATGCGCTATCGTAACCGTAGCATTTCTATCCAACAGCAGTTTGGCTACAGGCTTACCCACGATATTGCTGCGCCCTACCACCACGGCTTTCTTGCCGGCTATCTCCACGCCCGCCTTGTCCAGCAGGACGAGGATTCCTTTCGGCGTACAAGGCAGGATACAGGGCTGGTTGAGCCACAGGCGCGCCACGTTCTCGGGGTGGAACCCATCCACATCTTTCTCGGCGGCGATAGCGGCAATCACCTTGTCTTCGCTGATATGCTTCGGCAGCGGCAACTGCACCAAGATACCATCCACCTTCTGGTCTTGGTTGAGCGTCTCTATCTCTTGCAGCAGACGCTCCTCGGAGCAGTCTTCCGGAAGTTCGATGAGGTGCCCGTCCATGCCGACATACTCAGTCGCCTTGATTTTTCCGCGCACATAGGAGCGACTGGCAGGGTTATCGCCCACGATAATCACCATGAGGCAGGGTCTGCGTCCGTACTGTTTCTCGAGATTCTCCACCTCGACTTTCATCTCGTCTTTCAGAGATTGAGATATTTGTTTTCCGTCAATGAGCATAAACTTCGTGTATGTAACTTCGTGTATTTAACTTCGTGTTGGGAACTCCGTGTATGTAACTTCGTGTTATTAACTCCGTGTATTTAACTTCGTGTTATTAACTCCGCTTCGCTCCGTGTTGGGAACTCCGTGTACAGCCCCCATTGGGGCTTCTTTACAGCGCGTAGCGCTTTGTTACAGCCCGAAGGGCTTTCTAACACGAAGTTTCTTACAGCCCGAAGGGCTTTCTAACACGCAGTTTATAGTGCCCAATGGGCGATGTCGTTTCTATGGAATAAGTTGTCGCAATGTATCTTTTGCAGTTCGGCATACACTTTGTCGCGCGCCGCTTGCAGAGTGTTGCCCGTGCAGATACACATCAGCACCCGTCCGCCGTTGGTCAGCAGTTGTCCCTCTGCGACACGGGTGCCCATATGGAAGATGAGTCCGTCAAACTGCTCCGTACCCTCAATGACAGCCCCTTTCTCGTAGTGCCCAGGGTAGCCTTTCGATGCCAGCACCACGCCCACCGTAGCCTGCTCATGCCATTGCACATCCGTCGCTTGCAAGGGCTCGCCGGTAGCAATCGCATGAAACAGCGTGTAGGCATCGGATGCCAGCAGCGGGAGCACCACCTCTGTCTCGGGGTCGCCGAAACGAGCATTGAACTCAATCACTTTAATACCCTGCGGCGTCTTCATCAGTCCGCCATAGAGCACGCCCGACAAGGGCTTTCCCTCCTGCACCATGCCGCGCGCTACAGGCTTCAGGATATGCTCCAGCGCAAAGGTCTCGTCCTCTTCGGTGATGAACGGTAGCGGCGTGTAAGCGCCCATGCCGCCCGTGTTCGGACCTTTGTCGTCGTCATACGCACGCTTGTGGTCTTGCGACAACGGCATCGGATAGACCTCCTCCCCATGCACGAAGCACATAAAGGAAAACTCCGGACCTTGCAGGAAATCTTCTATCACCACCTTGCCTTTGCCGAACGCTTCGTTGCAGAGCATATCCTGCAAAGCCGCGTCCGCCTCTTCCAAGGTCTCCGCTATCACCACGCCCTTGCCTGCCGCCAAACCATCGTATTTCAACACGGTAGGCAGACTCCCTGCACGCACATAAGCAATAGCATCCTCGTAGCGTTCAAACGACCGATAACCCGCCGTGGGAACATAGTATTTGGTCATAATCTGCTTAGCAAACTCCTTACTGGACTCAATCTGCGTCGCCGCCTGCGTGTGTCCGAAGATAGACATACCTTCCTTGCGGAATGCGTCCACCACGCCTGCCGCCAACGCCGCCTCCGGACCTACCACCGTCAGATCCACGGCTTGTTCCCGTGCAAAAGCCACCAACGCAGCCACATCCGTGTCTTTGATAGCCACACACTCCGCCAGCGCGGCAATACCCGCATTCCCGGGTGCACAATATATCTTTTCCACTTGCGGGCTGCGCGCGAGGGCATACACAATAGCATGCTCACGCCCACCCGAACCGATTACAAGAACTTTCTTCATAAAATAGGACCCACCCCATCCCTCCCTACAAGGGAGGGTGTTGGGTAAATTAGTATTGTATATTCAACAGTAAATCAGTCTTTCAGCGTAGCGGTCGGACAGCCGAAGGCGGTCGTTCAGCGATCTTTCATCCTGCTTTAGTGCTTAAAATGCCGCATACCCGTGAAGAGCATGGTGATCCCGTGTCTGTTCGCCGCCTCAATGCTCTCCTCGTCGCGCACGCTACCGCCGGGTTGCACTATCGCAGCAATGCCATACTGCGCTGCACTCTCCACGCTGTCGCCGAAGGGGAAGAAACCGTCCGAGCCCATCACTAATCCCTCTTTGCGGATATCTTTACCCTCCGCAGCAAGCGCTTCCTCTGCCTGCTTCAGCGCGATACCTGCCGAGCCCACGCGGTTCATCTGACCGGCACCCACGCCCAGCGTCTTGCCGTCTTTCACCACCACGATGGCATTCGACTTCACATGCTTCACGATACGCCAAGCAAACTGCAAATCAGTCAGTTGTGCTTCCGTCGGCTGCACCTTGGTAACGCACATATCCGCCGTGATAGTCTTAGTCTTGGTGTCCAACTCCTGCGCCAGCAGCCCGCCATTCACGCTCACATACTGCATGTGCGATGCGGTATCTGCCGACATATCCACTTCCAGCAGACGCAGGTTCTTCTTCGTGCAAAGTACCTCCAGCGCGCCCTCCGAGAACTTCGGCGCCATGATGATTTCCAAGAAGATAGGCTTCATCAGCTCTGCCGCCTCGCGCGTTACCTCGCAGTTGGTCGCTACAATACCGCCGAAGATGCTCACCTTGTCCGCCTCGTAGGCTTTTGTCCACGCGTCCACCACGTCCTTACCTATCGCTGCGCCGCAGGGATTCATGTGCTTCAAACCTACGCAGAAAGGCACATCGCCAAACTCCCGCACGATATTCAGCGCAGCGTTCGCATCTTGTATATTATTATAACTCAATTCCTTACCATTCAACTGCTTTGCCGACGCCAAGGAGAAAGGCACCGCCTCCGTAGCCGCATAGAACTTCGCATGCTGGTGCGGGTTCTCGCCATAGCGAAGCCCCTGCTTGAGGTCGAACTCAAGGAAGAGTTTCTCGTTCAGCCCCGCCTGCTGCCGCATGTAGGTCGCGATGCAGCAGTCGTACTCCGCCGTGTGGGTGTATGCCTTTGCCGACAAGCGCAGACGTGTCTCTTTGGTGGTATTACCCGTGGCGCGCACCTCGCTAAGAATGGTGTCGTAATCCGTCGGATCGCACACAACGGTTACATCATTCCAGTTCTTCGCCGCCGACCGCAGCATAGACGGTCCGCCTATGTCAATCTTCTCAATCGCCTCCGCCATCGTAACACCCTCTTTGGCGATGGTCTCGCGGAAGGGATAGAGGTTAACGCACACCATATCAATCGTTTCGATACCGTTCTCCGCCAGCGCCTGCATATGGCTCGGCTCGTCCCGACGCGCCAGCAGTGCCCCGTGCACCTTCGGATGAAGTGTCTTCACGCGCCCGTCGCAAATCTCCGGAAAACCCGTTACTTCACTAATGCCAATGGTCTTCACGCCCTCATCTTCCAAGAGCCGTTGCGTGCCACCTGTGGCAATCACTTCCCAGCCTGCCGCTTGCAGACCTTTCACAAAGGGCACCAAGCCCGTCTTGTCGCTTACGCTAACTAATACCCGCATATCTTATTTGACTATTTGACTATTTATAAATTTTAGACCGCTCCTCTGAACGACCACTTCGTTGTCTGACCGTTTCACTATCCGATACTATATCAGTCTTTCAGCGTCAGCGGTCGGACAGTCACAAGACGGTCTTTAAGCGAACGCAGTGAGCGGTCATTCTGTCGTTAAACAATCTTACACTATCTCATTCTCGCCTTCAATCACCCGACCGATCACCTGCGCCTTGTCGCCGTACTTCGCAAGGATGTCTATCGCCCGCTGTGCGTCCGCCTCAGGCATCGCAATCACCATGCCGATACCCATGTTGAAGATATTGAACATCTCGCGGTGGGGCACTCCGCCCCACGCTTCCAGGCACTTGAATACCGGCAGTATCTCCCACGAGCCCTCTTTGATAGAAAAGCCCTGCCCGGGTTGGAAGATACGGGGGATATTCTCATCGAATCCGCCGCCCGTGATATGCGCTACGCCGTGCACATCGCAGTGCTTGATTACCTCCAGCACCTGCTTCACGTAGATTCTCGTCGGCGTCAGCAGCACCTCGCCCAGCGGCTTCTCCGCATCCAGTTCAGGATAAACGGCATGCAAATCCTTGCCCGCGTCTGCCACAATCTTACGCACGAGGCTGAAGCCGTTGGAGTGTACGCCCGTCGAGGCAATACCCACCAGCACATCGCCCACTGCCACCTTCGTGCCGTCAATCAGTTTCGATTTCTCCACCACGCCCGTCGTGTACCCCGCAATGTCGTACTCTCCGTCGCCGTACATCCCGGGCATCTCCGCGGTCTCACCGCCCACGAGCGCGCAGCCCGCCTGCCGGCAACCTTCTGCCACACCCGCCACTATCGACTCTATCTTCGCCGGCACGTTATGTCCAACAGCCACATAATCTAAAAAAATAAGCGGCTCTGCTCCTTGCGCCAACACATCGTTCACGCACATCGCCACCGCATCTATTCCTATCGTATCGTGTTTGTCCATTGCAAAAGCAATCTTCAGTTTCGTGCCCACGCCGTCCGTGCCGCTCACCAAGATTGGCTCCTTCACCTGCAATGCCGACAAGTCGAACATTCCGCCAAACGAACCGATGTTACCCATCGAGCCAAACCGCATCGTGCTCTTCACATGCGACTTGATTCGACTTACCACTTCATAACCGGCTTCCAAATTCACGCCGGCTGCTTCATAATGCTGCGCCATAAAGATATTGAGAATTTGTAAATGTTCTAATTGAAATCGCCTGCAAAGGTACGATTTTTTTTTCACATATGCAAGCCTTTCTTATAAAATCTACCGTTTGCGCCTCAACCATGCTACACCCAGCACCCCTATCCGATACAGCAATGGTTTGGCAATCAGTAGGAAACGCCCATGCTCCATCAGTTGCCCGCCCATCTGCGCCTTGAAAGCCCTAACGCCATAATCACCCCCCGGCTTGCCCGCGCCCATGAAATCAAACCGCTGCAGACCATGGTCTGCAGCATACTGCATAGCCGCGTATGTCGCCAACACCGACGGGTGCTGCTCGCGATACAGCTCGTCTAACCCACACACATACCACTCGTAAATCGTCCTGCCCTCCAATATCGGACACATCATACCGCCTATCACCTTGCCCTCATACTTCACCAGCAGGTATTTCCCCCACTCTTGTCGAAAAAACGCCAAGAAGAACTCCAAGCTAAATAACGGCGTCTTCACCTTCCGCCGATACAACTGCTCCAAAATCCGATAGAAATCCCGTACATCCTGCTCCGTCTTCGCCTCCTCTATCACGGCTCCGCTCGCCAATCCCTTGCGCACCTGCCTGCGGCGCGACTCATGCATATTACACTGAATAACAGATTCTTCCGAGCAATCTAAATGGAAATTCAAATGCGGCTGATAGGCAAAGCCGCATGCCTCAAAACTATCTTCCCAACGCGAATAGTCGTTGAAATTGCGCATCTCGATATAGATAGCCTCCTTCGACACTTCTTCCCGCAAGCGCCCCAGCAGTAGCCGCAGCGCCTCCGTGCTGATATCCTCCGCCAGCAAAGGACCTCCGTTGATAATCGCCCGCCTCGTGAAGAACTGCCGCCACCGACTCTGCTCCACAGTTACAAACCCCACAACCACGCCTTTCAACATCCCATCTTCCGCCACCCCATACGCGAACGAATGCATCATCGTCGGCAACGAGGCAAAGAACAGATACGCCGCCTCTGTCTGAAACCAAGTTGCCGTCTCCGCTCTCCCGACCAAGGCACCCCACTCCGCCCTGTCTATCTCGCTATATGAAAGTATATTTGTTATTGGTTTATCCGTTTATAAGTTCTATTGCGATTACCGCCCCCCGGCACCAGATATCCAAATGCGGATAACTGACGGAGATAGCGCCTTGCTGTGGTCTCAGTGTACCCCATGGTAGATACCAGTTGTTCGGTTTTTATCTCATCTTTATCGACCATATAGAGCAAAATATCGGCTAATTTCTCTGCCAAAGATGCCTTTATCGACCATTTTCCGACCAATTCTTTCGCTATTTCTCGTTTATCGGCCATTTTATAAGCATTCATGGCTTGGTATTGGTCTATATCATGCTGTAGATGTTCTATATGCACTCGATGCATATACTGCGTAAAAATGGGTATATCATCTTGCTCTCTTGCATCTATCAATGCTTGAATATATTCTGTTTTATCTTGCTGAAGCACTTTAGTGGGAAGTACATCAAACTCCATCTGCAGGAGGTTCATTAGAAGTCGAGACATACGGCCATTACCATCCGCCCAAGGGTGGATTGTAACCAGTTCATAATGTGCCCAATAACTAAGTTCATATACTGCAAATACATCCTTAGGACTGATACCCGCCCTGCGAAGGTTCAATTCATTACAGAAAGATTGCAACTTAGCCTGTACTTTTGTATAGGACATATACGACTTACCACCGAAGCCAGCTGTAACATTCAACAAACGGAGTTCCCCTTTTGCAGCAGAAAACAAACCATTGATAGTATTGTATTCGCTGCCCGTATGCGCCATCACCTTTGCAGCAAGTGCAATAAGCCAATCTATGGTTATCGGTTGATGCTTCTTTATCCATTCACGCCCATAATCATAAGCATTTTTCAAATCAAGGTTCATCATCTGCTCCGCTATCGTTCTTTTAGAAGATGTAATACCTTCTTCAAAAAGCAACTGTGCTTCCACTTCCGTGACGGTAGAGCCCTCTATCGCGGTAGAGTGCGTTATGAGCGAATATAAATAAAATTTATCGTAGTCTATTTGACCCGATATTCCTAACTCATGATATTGATCCAACAGAGTTAGCAACGTATTCTTGATTTGTTCTATCATTTCCCCTCCTTTTGACTATTTCTGCAAATTTGCAAGTATCTCCACAATCCGCTCGGCGGCATGTCCGTCCCATAGTTCGGGAATCGCCCCTTTCTTCCACTCGCCAGCATACAACTTATCCAATGCGGGTTTCACGGCGGCGGGATTGATGCCAATCAGTTCGTTGGTTCCCACCATGCAGGTCTCCGGTCGCTCGGTGTTGTCGCGAAGCGTGATACAAGGCACACCCATCACCGTCGTCTCCTCCGTAATACCGCCAGAATCGGTTACCACCGCGCGGCTATGCTGCACCAAGTAGTTGAACTCCAAATAGCCCATCGGGTCAACGATATGCAGATTTTGGAACACCTTGTGCAAAGCCGCGCGATTTTCCTCCACCGAGTCCGTTGCAGTGCCCCATAAACCATAGAAAATCTTCGCGGTACGCGGATGAATAGGAAACACTATCGGCTCCCCGTGCACATTCGTGATAATCTGCTCCATCAGCGCGCGCAGATGGGTCTCCTCATCCACATTGGCAGGGCGGTGCATCGTCATCACCACATACTTACCTTCCTGCAATCCCAACTCATCGTACACCGCCGGTTTCCTAAACCGCGGCATGTTCTTCAGCAGCGTATCAATCATCACATTCCCCACTCGCCATACCCGCTGCGGACAACGGTCATGACCCAGCGCCACCTGCTCCGGCTGCCAGTCTTCTGCATACACTGCCCCTTGACGCAACAGATTTCTATCTGCTATGTCTGTGGTCGTGAACATATAGTCCGCCAGCGAGTCGGTTACCATACGGTTGATTTCTTCAGGCATCGTCAAATCCCACGAGCGGATGCCCGCCTCCACATGGCACACCTTGGTATTGAGCTTCTTCGCCACGATAGAGCATGCCATCGTGCTGGTAACATCCCCCACCACCAGCACCAAATCACACGGGTTCGCCATCAGGTATTGCTCAAACGCCACCATGATATGCGCCGTCTGCTCCGCCTGTGTACCCCCGCCGCAACCGAGGTTCACATCTGGCTGCGGAATACCCAGCTCCTCGAAGAAAGTATCGGACATATTCTTGTCGTAGTGCTGACCCGTATGCACCAAACGATAGTGCATATCTTTCCCTGCCGCCTCCGCCGCTTTTATCGCACGGATGATAGGCGCTATCTTCATAAAGTTGGGGCGTGCCCCAGCAATCAATGTAACCAACATAATTGATATTTACGATTTACGATTTACGAATTTTTAGTCCCAACGGGTCGTGGCGCACCCGGGCAACGCCTGCGCACCCGGGCATTTAAGCATCATGATTTTCAGCCAAGCAGTTCCATGAGGTCTTGCGTGGTGAGTTTGTGCGACATGTTCGTTCCTTCGAGCAACGAGTCCGCCAGCGACTGTTTGGTTTGGTGCAGGCGCAAAATCTTCTCCTCGATAGTATGCTCGGCGCTGAGGTGATAGACCGTTACTTTTGGGTTTTGTCCGATACGATAAGCGCGGTCGGTAGCCTGCTACTCAATAGCGGGATTCCACCAAGGGTCCAGATGAATCACATAGTTTGTACCCGTAAGGTTTAGCCCCAATCCGCCGGCTTTCAAGGAAATCAAGAACACTTGTCCCTTGCCATTTTGGAACGCCTCCACCATACCTTGCCGTTCCTTGCTGGGGGTGCTGCCGTCCAAATAGAACATTTCCTTCATACCCGCTTTCTGAATAACCTCTCTCGCCATCTTTAGATAAGAGGTGAACTGACTGAACACCAGCACTCTATTCCCCTGCTCCACCATCGGCAGAAAACCTCGAAGAGTCTCTCATTGTCACCTTCTTGGTATGGATGGTACATCCACGGCTTATCAATATAGGTTCGTTTTCGCGAAAATACTTACCTTCATAACGATAAAACTCTTTTTCATTCATACTGCCACAGGCAGTTGATTTTGACGTAAGAAATGTCTGTAGAACACAACAAAGAGGAATGGTTTCTTATTTTTCAATCACAACAAACTTATATTCAGCACATTACTATCAGGTTTACAAATAAGCATGATTCATCCGTCTTATTTGCAGAGCTATAATCCGGCATAATCATAGACATGCTTTAGCGTATTCTCGCCCACCGTATAAGCATAGCATGCCACGGGTATAAAATGCAACAACACTTGCTCCATCTGCTTATCTATGGTCCTTGTTTTGGAAGTTACAATTGCCTCTTCCAGCCCGTTTTTAGGCATAAATCCGAGCAGAGAAACCAATTCACCCGGATAATCTGGATAGCGGTCGCTCCACTTCACCTCCACAGCCCATTGTGGTTTCTGCCGAGCGATATCAATCCCCACAATGTCCACTTCCCCCTGCTCTCGATTACTAAGTCGCCAGTTCGCATAAGATATATCAATACCTTGCCGTGGAATCCATTGTGCATAGACTGCCGTCTCTACCATATCGCCTATTTTCTCATCGGTTTCACGAATAGGCTGAAACAGCGCACAACGAAGAGATGGATTGGTCAGATAAATCTTAAAACTCACTTCCCGTTGATACCGTTTAGCGGTATCATCCGTTCGGTGCACCACTTTTATTAAGAATGCCGCCTCGAGATAAGCGATGTATTTTCGCAAGAGGTCTTTACGCACTCCCGATTCTTTCGACAACGACTCAAAAGAAAATTGTGCGCCGGAATGGTATGCAATCATCGTAAACAACGAGTTCAATTCCTGCACATCCTGTATGCCGTACAAACTGGGAAGATCTCGTAAAAGCACCTTATCAATAATATCGTGCCTAATGAACTGTCCGGGGTTCTCTTGTATCTTCTCGCTAAACACCACTTCAGGATAACCTCCATAATTGATGTAGTCCACAAACAGAGCGTTTAGCTTATCCACATCCACTGTCCCTTGATAGGGAACTTTCCCGCCTTCCCACTCCATCGTTTGCGGAATCATCAGGTGCTCATACCCCTTCAGGTGTATATATTCGTAAAACGTCAAAGGTGGCAGACTAAAATCCGTGAAACGCCCTGCCCCACTCTCATCACTCCTTTTCTTCAATTCCGCTGCTGCAGAACCCGATGACACAAATTTTACATTCTTGTAGGTATCTACCAGCGATTTCAAGTTAACCTCCCAATCTTTCAGGTATTGAATCTCATCAAAGAATACATAGTAGTCCTCTTGGTCATTCTCTTTCTTGCCCAAGGTCTGTTTGGAAAGGTAGAATAGTTGCTCAAGGTAGATCTTATTGTAGATAGGCGTTTCCACCGAAATATATATGATATTTTGGGGAGATACACCATCTTCTATCAGTCGCTGGATAGTATGATATAGCATGACCGTCTTCCCCACACGCCGAGGTCCCATCAATATCATCGCCCGCTTTACCTCGTTTTCCTTCACCAAGGGATAAAACATATCCAGATACAACCGAGGTGTCATCTCCTTGTAATAGGCAGGGATCTCCCCCTCTGTCCACCATGGATTATCCACTCGCAAACGACCGATAATTTGTCTCTCCAACAACTCTGTATATTCCATAAACCTAAAATTTTTCTGCAAAAATACAGATTTATTTCCAAATAGACAAATTTTTCACACCTTATTTTTACAATTTCTGCAATTTTAAGCAAAAATCGCAAGAAATAGTATCTTATTTTTCAGTCATCAAGCACTTGGAATAATACCTTCTCACCTGCTGCGTACTGAAGCACGCAAACGGATGCCACTGATTATAGAATTGCAGGTATGTCATTTTGTTTCGCTTCTATTTTGTTTCTATTTTGCCGTAAAATTACTGCTTTTCTCGAATATATATCGTACTTTCCAATACTCTTGAAGATTTGCTTGCAAAGGTACTACGTTCGTTACTTTTGCATAGTTGACTAATTTCTCGGGAGGATTATAAAGTCCCAAAGGCACTATATCCACCACATTGTATAGAGAACCTCTATCACTTAAACTGTTTCCAAAACACATCATCCGCATCTCTCCCTTTCGCTTCTTTGGCAGATGAGGGATAGTTTTCAATAAACCATGTGAGGAACTTGGCATAATCTATCTTCTCGCTCAACATCTTCTCGCGGCGTTCACCATAAATACGGGTGCGTTCCTCGGGTGCAAGGGCGACCATCCGCTCCACAGTGGCGTAAAGACGCTCTTTGCTACCCTCCTCGCTGGCACGGATACCTACACCAAGGTTATAATGATGGTCAAGATGGAGATAATCTACATACTGTTTGGTTTGCGGCTCTTCCAATTCATCCAGATAGCCAATTCTCCCCACAAAATCATTATATCGCACAAAAGGCGTACCCAACACACCCGCTTCTGCCGCCATGGTCTGACTATCTCCGATATAGAGCGCTGCAAATGCCATCACATGGTGCATATCCAGCGGATTTATCTTGATGCGATACGGCTCAAACTCCGGCTCTAGCAGTCTTTCGCTAGTAATATATATCTGCCCATGTGGCTTTAGTATCTCTATCAATCTCGCTGCAATCTCTCGGTTAATTCCCTTGATACCGCTATCATGGTGGGCATTCAGCGATGCAAAACGCATAACGAAATAGGGTTTAGAAGTATCTATTCCGTATTTCTCCACTAGTTCCCGATTAGGTGTAAAGTGATTCGGATGCAAATAGGCCAATTCGTGGTATGATGGATAATGGGTTGTGTATCGTTCCATTCTCCCGCTATTGCATACACTCGGACACAATCGAATTCTATTCTCCCCTAAGAAAGGATATGTACATCTTGCGTAAGCAGGCACAGCGGCAGCATCATCTTCACCTGTGCATATAACAGGTAAATGCAATAACCAACCTATTTGAGCAACTTCTGCCGAAGAACCGGTCAAAATGTCAATATGTTCTTTTCGGCATATTTGCAGGATATATTTATCGCGTACTAACATATCCCATAATATTCCGAACTTGTTACCACGATGAGTACGTTGATTAATGTTGACATACGGAATATGCGCACTTATCAGTAATTGCTCCAAAATGTCTTTGGTTTTAATAGCAACCACTACTTTGTGTCCAGCTTCCATCCATTTGACAATAGCATAATGGTAATAATGGAAATGTGCCGGATGACTCAATTGTACCAATATATTCATATCTTACCTTTCAATTTTCGCTTATAAAATTGTATCTGTCTATAGATTTTTTTCAATATCTCATCCATGGTAATTATGTATGGATGACTACGAAAAAATAGTCGTGGAACATATGTTATGGTAGAACCATATTTGCGTTTATAACTTGCCATGCCACACAAATTAAGGCTCTCACATCCTTCTTTTTTAATAATCCTCAATGCTTCCCAAAGCATCAATTCATTTGGACAATAATGTTGATAGCGTTGAAAACTTGCTCCTGTCCACCATACCGCTTCTTTCTTGCCGATTAACCAAATTCCAGAGGCCATAACTTGTGCTCGTTTTTCGTCATCATTCCCAATTACTTGTAGTAACAATACTTTATTCGGAAACAATAAATTACATAATGCTAGTAGTTTACGTTCTTCTTGATAAGTCCTAGTTGCTATACCTTTACGCCGACTTACATCACATATTTGTTGACGATGTATTTTTACGAATTGAGTTATTTCATTTTTGTCTGTTATGCGTCTAACAAAAAGACCATTCTTTATGGCTTTGTTAATACAATAACGGCATGACTTATAATGCATTGTATGCCATAGTTTATCTTCTGATTGTTTTAAGTTGATATAATAAGTAGGACGTCCTTGATGCTGAATATCTAATAATCTAGTATCTTGATATACACTCTCGTTTATGTATGTATCAGTGTCCTTATGTAAGTTCCAGTCATCAATTTTAATATATTGGGCAATCTTCTTCTTAAAAACCCAATTGGCAAATTCTTGATAGATAGTGATAAGTTGCTCTGAAGTGGTTGGGCCAAACATCACTATACCCATGTTATTTGTTCCCGTATTCATAGGCGGAGAATAAAGTGCATTTACCCCCCCCCATTTTTTTTGCCCGACAAAAAAGCCTACAACTTGGTTATCGTGGATTACAGAGACCATAAATGGTCTTATGCTGTATATTTTATGCAGATAGGCAAACCATTCCTTGGTATGAAAAATAGTTTGCTCATATGCAGAGTCAATTTGCGCCCAAATCTGATCTGCAGGATGGATAATCTTAAAGTTGTAATTGCTCATATCAATCATCTTCTGGTTCTTGCTATGTGTATCATCATAAACGGGAATACTATGCCGGGAAGTATATCTTTCCAATCCCAAATAGCATGTGAAATACTCCCGGATAATGATGCGATGTACTCCCTAATAGAAATTTGACTTGCAATAATGGCTTGCATCCCAAATACCAAATCCGTAATGGCATTCCGCCATTTTTTACCAACTTGATAATTAGTTGGATAAGTTTGTTCGATACCCATCGCATATTGATACATTATTTTGGCATAATCTACCCCACATGCTTTTGCGAGTCCCACCCAAAGCCAAGTTCGCGGATTTATTTCTATTAGATAGTAATGCCCATCCCTCGGGTCGCGCATAAACTCAATCTCACATATCCCCGTATAATTAAGTGCTTTCACAAGCGGTCTCGCTTCTTCTAAAACTTCTGGTAGCAAAACACTTTGCGCCATAGTCGCGGTACCATATTTAATAGGATGTTCACGTAGTTTTTGCCCCATCCAATAAGTTCGTATTTCCCCTCTCTCCGCAAAACAGGTAAATGATACAACCCTATTCTTTTTATCAAATGGAATAAGTTCTTGAATCATCACATCATCCACAACTCTCTCCAATTGATGGATAGTTGCAGCCAATTCTTGTTCGTTATTCACTTGAATAGCCTTTTGGTGAGTGGCCTTGTAAAACGAAAGCCCCAAATTACCTTTTATCAGCAGGGGGAAACGCATTCTCTTGGTTTGCTCCAGCGTACCTATATAACATGTAGCAGGGATGCGAGTGCCACAAACTGAAGCAACTTCCAGCAGATGTTGCTTATTGATAATTTTATAGAGATTATCCTCAGTAGGCACTATCATAGTATAGTAAGGTTCCAACTCTGCACGATGGAGCGACAGATTTTCCACAATGTGGTCATTGCTACCAATTAGAAACCACCCTTGTAATTGTTCATGTTTTGCTAAATCAATTAAGAATGTGATAAACTCGGGTGAATTGAAAGCAGGGCAGATAAAGTGCTTCTTGCAATACTTAGAGTGTTGCGCCAAACAATGCACCACATCAACCACATAAATCGGTATTCCCAACTCTCCTAAAGATCTACAGTTACTCAATCCCTGCACATGACCTTCTATTACGATTGCTCCTTGCATATTATTAATTTAAATTACACTCTTCTACACAACTCCATTGCTATCTATTTCGCGATAATTATAAATTGGAGTTATCTCTATTTCTTTCTTGAGGTATGTCTTTCGCAGGTACAATTTTTCATAAACCTATCATTTCCTATATCCATTGGCAGAGTGCCTCACTCATTCCTATCCGAGTACTTTCATTTCGCGCTTTATGGTAGATACGCTTATGCTCAGTTGCTCTGCCAATACCTCTTTGGAAATACGGATATTCGTTTGCACCAATATTCCTATCTGCTTCCTTCGCTCGGTTACCTTTGCGTTTTTTAGGGGTCCATTTTTCGTTTTTAGGGGTCCATTTTTCTGAATGCGTTCTATTGCACACTCCTGTATTTTGGTCTTTTGGTCGTAGTTCACTCCCACCCGCAGTATTTCACCCACATATCCCTCCAACGCATGTGCATATTTTCGATATATATTACATTTTTCTACCGAATTATTGGCTTGCTTGTTACATTTTTCCACCGAATCCGAGGGCAAAGGTACTAAAAAAAACTGACATCTGCAAGGTTTATATCCGATTTCATTGAATTTTCCTTTGAGGCAAGCGCGTCTCCGCGCTGCCTATTCTTCTACACAATCAGGTTGCCTATTTCTCCACCACCTCATGAACGGTTCAAAAGGAGTTTGTTTGTGCCTTTTCGGGTAAAGTGAATGTGAAGAATCGAAACCTTTCACTGACCGCTACATCAAATACTTCTCCACCCATCTCCTCAGCGTCTCCTTTGGTATATTCACCATTCCTTTCTCCATCGCCGCCGCATACTCGGGTTTGGTCTTAGTGATGAATGTGTGTTTTTCCTCGCCATCCACGTTGGCACATAACTTCAGCACCCCTCTGCCGGTCATCTCTAAATGCACTTCTCGCACAGTCTCGGCTCCTAATCCTGCCGAAGGGGCATACCCCCACGCTGACAGATGCCTGGCTATAGTAGCCTCCACGCATCCTATCCATATCGGTGCCACACCATTTTTCTCCGCCAGCGTTCTAAACTGACCAACCGCCTCTACCACCTCTGTCAATATACGCTCGGCTCCCACTATTCCATTCTCGCGGGCAAACGCCAACACATCTGCCTTTGTCCAATCACAACGCATTCCTCGCATGCGCAGGCAATGCTCACGCTCAGGCTGATAACCGCCGGCGTTGAATATGAACGTCATATCGTATGCCGGCGACAGTTGCCACTGCCCCTGCGGGTTCATCACAAACGAGAAATTCTTATCATGATCGTCCGTATTATTGGCAAGATAGTTGAATACCATACGCCGGAACACCTCATTTCCGCTACTCTCAGGCAATCGCAGTTCTCGACAAACCAGCAACAAGTCCTCATACGATTCTGCTTCGGGTCGCATGGCTGCCAAAGTCTGCGTGTGCAGTTTTTTTCCATCTTTTCGGTCAAACCGCTCCGTCAGGAAATGCTTCACCCCATCCACTTCCCATAGTTCGGAGTCCATCATCTCTATCCCTGCCTGCCGAGCCATCTCATAATAGGTCATCTCCAACTCGCCGGTAGAGCGTACCTTATCGCCAAACTTCAAGATGCAGTATCGGTAGCCTTCCAATCCCTCTACCTGTCCGGAATGGATTTCACGCGTCTTCGGATGAATGGCAAGAATAGCCTTAGGCTGACGCCCTCCGGCAGAGGTGCCTACCGTCATCAACAGCTGCATCGTAATGGATTCGTCCGGCTCTATCACCAACTTCTCCCGCTGCTCAGCTATTTTCCGTGCCAGTCGAGCCAAAGCTCCCACATCGATATGCTCACCCACCTCTTTCATTTCAATATTCGGCACAAACTCCAGAGCCCCCATGCCTCGTTTTCCAATAAAAGACAACTTATCCAGCGGAGTAATATCTTTGCGAGACAGATGTTTTTGGGTCGCTACCCATTGGTCAAACAACTCGTTACCCCAGTCGTCCGGCAGCGAGTCTGCGAGGAACGAAGGCAAATGCTGGAATTTCTTCCCATCCGTACAGGGATATGTCTGAAACCGATCATTCCCCTTGGGGGCTGCCAAAGGGAAAGGCGATACAGGGTCTGACAGATAGGCAGGATGGTACATGAAGTACGACTCGCCCTCTTTTTTCCGCCACATCAGCGAACCTATCTCCCGCCCCCATAGTATGACATGTATATACCTATCCATGCTTATGTCGAACGCGTTTTATGGGTTTGGTCGAAGGCGAAAAATAGGGCGACTCTGGTATGGGTGGCAATATCAACTGCAGGTCGTCCAACCGATGAATCGACCTCAGCAACCTAATCAGTGTGGACATCGAGATATCCTTATTCACCCCATTCTCAAAACGCTGAACCGTCATCAGCGACAACCCGGACTGCTCCGCCACATCACTCAAAGTCATGCCCAGAGCCATGCGGTACATGCGGAACTGCTCCCCCATTTTCGAAACAATCTCCGGAGTTGAATATGCATATATATCATCCATATTATTTATACTTATTATACTAATTAACAGCCTAATCATCGCTTAATTAGTAGTATCATTATAATTTTATCGCCGCAAAGTTACATATTTATTTTGAATTATCCAAATATATCTACGTTTTTTCGGTTATTTAAGTAGATTTTATCTATTCTTAAGGGTATTATGAAGCAAAAAGAGGCACCAGGTACTCATCATTTTAGGTCATTGTTTGTTCATTTTTTGCATAATGGTTAATTTCTCCATCAGGAGCAAACATAGATTTATTGTTGCGAGTATTTCTATAATTTTAACTATGGTTTGGCACCTAAATTTGGGTTAGGAATGGAGGATACGGTTGTAGGTTTCTAATAGTTGTCCGACTACCGACTTGTTGGTAAGTCCGGCCTTTATGATATACTCGTGTCCCCTTGTTCGCTGCCCATAAGCAAGCGCATCTTCCATTAGTTTAGCGATTTCCTTCGGGTGCCGACTCTTTGCCACATAGCAGCCGGAGAGTAATTGATGGTTGCCGGTTGGCACTTGAAAATTGGTGGTTAAACGCTCCTTGACATCTCCAACATTGGTGCTGACGATGGGTAAGCCGCATGCCATGGCTTCTTTGATGACTTGGGGGCTGCCTTCCGTCTTGCTGGTCATCAGGAGAGCGTCGCAAGTGTACATAAGGGCATTCACTTGGTCGCGTTTGTAGCCCTTCAGTTCGATGAGTTGGACTTCTTGCTTCTGCCCATTCTCGAGATTTGCCGTTTGTGTGGCTTGCGTGTTGATTATTCGGATGACCTCCTTTGCCAGTTCTGGGTCTTTGACGGGGTTATCCAATGCGCCTGCAAAAAGGATATGCTTCTTGTTCGGCTCTAACACGGTATTGACCCACTGCCTCAGCGTCTGTATTCCCACCGTTTGTGTTTGCAGTTGTTGCCATGGTGCAGGTAGGTTGATACCGCATGGGATGAGCGAGGATTTGCGTTGCACGGACTGGGGCACCTCGGCAAACGCAATATCCTGCGTGCGCTTGGAGACAAAGATATTCCATGCTGAGAGCCGCATAGCAACCTTGGAGAAACGCCTTACCTTTGGGGAGTTGATGTCAGAGCCATGGTAGGTGCTCACCACGGGCACGAGGCGTTGGAGGTTCGCCAGCAGACAACATAAACCATAGTGTGCATGGACGAGGTCGATATGTTGCTCGCGAATCACGCGGCGGAGGCGCGGCAGTTGTTTCAAATAGCCCAAGATGCCTTTTCCCATAACCCCAAAATAGAGCACCTCACAGCCCACCGCCTGCAACGCCTCAGCCTGCTCCGCGATAAACGGAGCCATCTTGCCGGCATGGCTATTGAGCGAAGCGAGGATTAAGATTCTCATGATTATCGACGAATTGTTCTTTTAAGGACACCGTATATGGCAAAAACTGCAATAGTTAGGCGCAAGCCAAGCCTCTTCTTTAGCCACACCACACGATTTGATTTCTTGGAGATACTATGCTCTAAGAGCCAAGCGTTCTCATGTAAGATTGCGAATGCTTTCTTGCGGTCGGAAGAAGGAATTTGGGCATAAGCATATAAGCAGGAAGTGTACATCTGCGCCAAATAACCGAGTGCGACGCGCCAATAGACAGACGAGGAGGGAGTAATCGTCGTTGTTTCCGTACTTGTTGTTTGTTTCGTAGGTTCCGTTATTTGTTCTATCTGCGAACTACGTATTCCCATCGTTTCTTGCTCGTAGCGTTTTTGGAACATGGCAAAGATAGTGGCATAGGATTGCAGGTTGCGGAGCGAGTAAGAAGTGCTGATACTCCCTTCTCGATGCTTGTAGGCATACATCGGTATGTTGCATGCTCGCACCGTTGGCAACTGCTTCCATAGACGCAGGCTCCAATCAACATCTTCGCTCAGTAGTCCTTTCTCAAACAGAAGATTATGTTTCGTTAAGAAAGCACGATTTATCAGTTGGAAACATGCAGACATCTGAAAGCGTTGTGCAACAACCAATCTTTCAAACACTTGCATAGTGGTATGTCGGGCTATCCATTGTACATCATATTCCGGTCGAGTAATCTGATGATTTGGGTACACATCCACTGCCTGAAAAAGAATGATATCCGGTTTGTTTTGTTCGGCGATAGCCACTAACTG
>JALFGC010000066.1 GCA_022777485.1 Bacteroidales bacterium | reverse complement strand
CATATTTTCGGGGAAACATAGTATTGTATTCCAATATTCATCATCATTGGAAATAGTTCTTAGTAATTCCAACAAAGTTTGATGTTCTTTATTGAGACGTTGCTGAAGTGCTAACGCCTCTTCTTCTGAATAATTATTTGGAGCAGGGAGGTCTCTAAATTCAGTTCTAATATAATTGTTTTCATTGTCAAAGATGTCAGTTTGGGCACGAAGTTTATATTTAACTGGAGCCTCACCATAGAAATCAATCATCTCTCGGACATTGTCAATAGGTTCGCTAACGAATCTAATAAATCTTTTGATTTCTTCCATAATGATTTTTGTTTTTAATGGTTGATAAAGATTGTTTGGTTATGTCGCCTCGTTGGGGCTTTGTAGTTAGGACAGTGCGGTAGGTTAAACGACCGTCTAAATTGACACAAGAAAAGCCTGAAAATAGTAGGGAAAAGGCACAAAAATTGCGTCAATTTAGACGGTGGTCTAAACTGACGCAGTACGGAAATAGCATTCTGCTATCGAATGTCGGTGCAAAGATACTACTTATTTTTTACATATGCAAATAAAAAGACATAAATTCATAAAAAAAATAACAAATAGGGAATGAAGTGGGGTGTGCCAGCGTGCCAGCGTGCCAGCAGTTTCCATAAATACACCCGCGCGCGCACACATTTTTATATTTTATAAAACTGCTGGCACGCTGGCACACTGGCACACTTCTGACTTTTTATTCCCTCTCCACGCACTCCCCTATACCTACCCAAAACAGTACGATTATTAAGATTTGCCCCTCTCCGACCTTCCCGTGTATTTCCGCGGGTCTACCGCGGGTCTCCCGTGGGTCGAAAGCATGTCCACACCACCCCAAAAAGGTACGATTATTAAGATTCACCCCACTGACCACTAACCACTGACCACTAACCACTGCCCTATCCCATGGCGCCATTGACCTGAATGACCTGCCCTGAGATATAAGACGAGAGGTCGGAGGCAAGGAAGAGAGCCGTCTGCGCCACCTCTTCGGGTTTGCCTGCTCGCTTCATGGGGATGAGCGAGAGGAAGTGTTGGTGCACCTCTTCGGGCAGGGTTTGCGTCATGTCGGTTAGGACAAAACCCGGCGCAATGGCATTGGCTCTGACGCCACGCGCGCCCAGTTCCTTGGCGGTCGTCTTCATCAGTGCGATGATGCCTGCTTTGGAGGCGGCGTAGTTCGCCTGCCCCGCGTTGCCGTTCAGCCCCACGACCGACGAGAGCGAGATGATAGAACCTGCGCGCTGGCGCATCATGACGGGTGCAACGGCATGGGTGAAATTGAACGCCGACTTGAGGTTGACATGCAAGACTTCGTCCCACTGCTGCTCGGTCATGCGCAGCAAGAGGGTGTCGCGCGTGATACCCGCGTTGTTCACCATGATGTCTATGTGCCCACCGAAGTCCGCGAGCACCTGCTGCACCACCGCGTGCGCAGCATCAAAGTCCGCCGCGTCGCTCAGGTAGGCTTTGGCTTGCACACCAAATGCTTGCGCTGCGGTAACCACCTCGTCGGCAGGCTCGGAGGGGACGATATAGGTAATCGCTACATTGCAGCCCTCCTTAGCAAAGAGCAGGGCTATCTGCCGCCCGATACCTCGCGCAGCACCGGTGATAATGGCTGTTTTTCCGGAAAGTAACATTGGAAAGTAATAGGTAATAGGTAATAAGTAATAGGTAATATTTTCGTAATAGGTAATAGGCACAGTGAGATATTACTTATTACAGCGCGAAGCGCGAATTACCTATTACCTCGCGAAGCGAGATTAGTCGTCTTTTATGGGGAACACCCCTGTCGGTTTGAGGATGGTGTATTTGGTCATCTCTTGGTTGGAGGTGAAGCCTATGCCCTCTATGATTGACTGCTCGCGGGTGATTTTGATGGCAGAGTCGGAATAGACAGTCTCAGCCTTCTGGTTCCAATAGAGTTCCGGCGTCTCGAAAATCTCGTTCTTCTCATTCACGGCATACACATTGCCCGTCAGGTGCCAAATCTGCTCCTCCTCCCAGTACTTGGCGTAGTCGGAGCGCAGCGAGGCATTGACATTCAGTTCCTCGTCGAACTTCTCGAGATAGATACCCTTGGGGAAGTCCCAATAGGAAGGCTTCGCCTTGTCGTAGATACGCCACTGCGGGGCATTGATACGATAGCGCGTGATACCCGAGTCGGAGATGAGGGTGCTGACCTCGCTGGCATCGAGCACAGGAACGGAGGCGCGCTCGCTGAGCGCTACGCGGTCTATCTTCATCTCTCCGCGCGAGCAGCCGGCGGTAGCCGCCAAGAGCCCTGCCAGAAGCACGAACACCACCCCTACCCTTCTCAAGAGAAGGGACAGGGATGGTGCACTATGGTTCCAAAGAGGTCTCACTGTTTATTTGCCTGCACGGCAGGTGGTGGTCTCACCTATCCAACCGCCCACATAGTAGGTTGCGCCGCCGAGTTCATTTGGCAGGTCGAACATCTCCTCGCGGGTGGGATAGTACTTGCTGTAGGTTGCTATCAGTTTGTCTGCATCGGCAGCGCAAGAGGGGTCAACGCTCTTTGCCTTCACGAACTTATCCACAGCCGCCCAGAAGACGGTTTTGTTCAGGATAGCCGCCTTGGCAGCAGGATAGTCTGCGGTGGAGTAAGGCTGCGAAGCCGCATAGGCGCAACCAATCACGATGTAGCAGCGACCCTGGTCCTCGCGGCTGTTGAGCGACGCACGCGCATACGCACGCGCCTGCGGGTAATTCTTAAGGTTAGAGAGGTAAATCAGCGCAATGCTGTACTGATAGTCTGCAATATCCTCATCGGCGGGGTCGATAGCCGTAGCCAAAGAGATAGCCTGCTCGTAGTACTCGATAGCACCGCGGTAGTCCTCTTTCTTGGTGGACATGCGTGCGCAGCCGGCAGCCGACTCCTCGGTGGGTTGCAGACGGTGCGCGTTCTCGCAAGCGGCAAAATAGACATCGCTCTCTGTGCATTTCACGCGTTTGTACAGCGCAGCCACCTTGCCGAGCATGTCCATGTTCTCTTTGTTGTCCTCTACCACCTTTGCGTAAATCTCATCCAGTTTCGAGCAGTCTGCCGCACCGGAGATAGCGAAGATATTGTCCACATAGTCTTTCTGCTTAGCCGCAATAGCCGCGTTTTTGTCCGCGGGGTTGGCTGCTTTCTGCGAGAGGTAGTTCGACGCCAACTCGTAGTCAGCAATGAAGCGCTCGCCGTACTGGTCGGGGTTGGTCTTGTAGATAGCATACGATACATCTACCAACTTCACCAAGACCATGATTTGGCTTTTATCCTTCATGCCCTCTACCGAGGCTTTGAGCCACGAGTAGCAGTTCTCGCTCGCGGGGTCTTCGGGGAAGTACTCGCAGTAGTCCAGACCCTTCAAGCCCAGCACATAAGCCGCAGGATACTTGGGGTCGTCGCCAAAGTACTTGATACGCTTATCGCTCATCTCCAGCAACAAATGGCGCAAACGGTCTTTCTCAGCCTCATCGGTAGCGTTCTTGTACTTCCACTCGATGATTTTGCTACCCTGCGTATAGATAGCCTTATTGGCATTCGGGCAAGTGGTATATACCGACCACCACGGCTCGTAGGCATCAGCGAACTGTTTGTTCTTCACACTCTCGTTGAAGAGCGACACATTGATGACGCACTCCTCGGTGATGGTGGGTTCTGCCTCGGGCTCGGCTACCTCTACGGGGGCTTGCTGCGCCTCTTCGGTTTCTACTTTCTTCGGTTTCTTTGCGCTGCATACTGCCGGAATAACGGCGCACAACGCCAGAGCAATAAACGATTTTAATTTCATAAATGTTGGTATGTTTTAAGAGTTATTTTTTATTAGTGGTCAGTGGTTAGTTGTTAGTGGTTAGTGGAGGTGCGGTCGGAAGTATTATCCCGACAAGTCGGGAGCCGCACCATAGTGGTCAGTGGTCTTTCAGCGAAGCGGTCGGACAGTGAAACGGTCTTTCAGCGTCAGCGGTCTCCCATCACAACTTCCGTTTGAAGAACCAGTTCTCGGAGATGGAGGCGTTGATGGTCAGCCTCAGCGAGTTCTCCTGCAAGGTCATCGCGTTGCCGCGGTGCGTGTATTCGAGCGTAGCGTTGAAGACCGTGGCAGCCGTGCGCAAGGGGAATCCAACACCTATGCTTGCCGTGATGTCCTGCATTGTATTCTCCAAGGAATAGGAGTCCGCCACATTCACACCGCAGCGCCAGAGCATGCGCTCGTAGTACCTGCGTCCGTTGGGATTATGGCGATATTCTACGCCCGCGCTATAGCGACTTCTGTCGCGGAAGGCATGAGTCTTGCCTTGGTACATCGCCGCCGACATACACTGCCGCTGATAATCGAAAGCCACCGTCAGGCGGTTAGCCCAACTGTAACTCACGCCGCCGCCATACACCATCGGCAGTTCAAACCCGCCTTCAAGCACCGAGACGGTATCCTCCGACTGCGTCTCGATAGTGGTAAACGAGGTGCTACTCATCTTCTGCTTGTTCTCAAAGATACCGCCCAGCACGAAGGTGTGGTCGCCGAAGGTATGGAAGAACTGCGCACCGTAGCGCAGACGGATACTGCTCACGCGGAACTCCGACTCCTGCGAACTGCCTTTCAGTGCCGCCTCCGTAAAGGTCAGCGTGCGCGTGTTGGTCGTCGTGCCAAACATATAATAGATATTTGCGCCCAGCGCCACCCAGTCGCATATATTGAAACTCAAGCCGCCATATACCTGACTAATTCCGCCCGTGCCCACATACGACGCCGTATAGTGGTAGTCCGAGTTAATAGAGTCGCCCACCGCCAAATCGTAACCTACTGAGGAATAAGGCAATACACCTGCCGAAAGCGCAATATATCGCTTATAAAGCGGGAACTGAAGCGACAGGTATTCCAAGTTTCCGTTCGCCTTGTTGCGCTTGCCCGACACATCCGAGTAAGCCGACCACATCACGCTTGCTGCCAAGTCGAACATAAAAGTAAGGCTGTCCCCCGCCGTGAACGAAGCCGGCTGCGAGGGGTTGATAACCTTGTTGCTGCGCATACCCAACCCCACGCCACCCATGGCGCGGTAGGTATTGGGCACATTGTCATTCAAATCGCCATAGCCAAATCGCGAATAAGGCGACGAACTCCCATTTTGAGCGAGCAACTCAGCCCCTCCCCATGGGCAAAAAAGCACCAAAAACAACAAATATATATATCGAAACCTCTTACTCATTATTCTATATTGCTAATTATCCTCATAAAAACATCAATATCCACCACATCTACCTTTGGAAAAGGCACTTCCTTCAATATATCGGTGGATACACACAAAGCATACTTTCCCGCAAACAGCGCCGTCAGTATCTTATGGTACGGGCTTCGACGGGGTATCGCCATCAACAAGCAATTGGTATCCAAAACATACCTCTCCATCAGTCTGCATAGGGTGTACGTTCATGCAATTGCTTCCAATCCGCTATGGTCTTTTCATCCATCTTTCCTTCTTCCCACAAGGCATCCATTGCGTCAAATGCCCGCTCTGCATAGTAGTTCGCCACAAGGTTGCGAATATCCATCGCCTCTTTCTCTGTCCGAATACGGCTCAGCATAGAAAGCAACTGCATCTGCAAAGGGGAAAACAGGGTCTCTTGATGTCTTGAATCTGCGTTCATTTCTCTCCAATCACAATTTGCCTGCAAAGTTACAAAAAAAATACCAAACACGCAAATGTTTGGCATTTTTTTTATGTTTTAGTGCATTTTCTCTGATTTTCCACCCCACATCCACTCTTCCCCCTCCCTTTAAGGGAGGGCAGGGGAGGGTCTCCTTCAAGGTAGGTCCGTGGTGGGTCCCCCTTTAAGAAAGGCTCTGGGTGGGTCCTATATTATAACTCAAAATCCTATTCAGCCCTATCAGCACTAAATGTTTCTCGTGATGAATGGCATAGTTCCGTTTGCCGTGCGAGCGCACATTATTTAATATATAGGGAGCATGTCCGCCCGTGAGGTAGGTCTGGAAATGCTGTCCGCGGTCTGCCAGCGTGCGCATATACCCTTTCACCTCATACGCCACCCCGCGCACCACGCCTGCGGCTATCGCGTCCCGAGTGTTCTTGCCGAAGAGCGGAATCAACTCGCTCTCCTCGGCTTCCACCAGCGGCAGTTTCTTGGTCAAACTGTGAAGCATCGTTAGCCGCATCTTTATCCCGGGAGCGATATTTCCCCCGCAGAATGTACCGTCGGCAGACACATAATCGTAGGTAATCGCGGAGCCTGCATCAATAATCAGCAGGTTCTCATTCGGGCAAAGCGATACCGCCCCCACCGCCGCTGCCAGTCGGTCTTGACCCAGCGTCTCAGGCGTGTCGTAGCCGTTGCGAATAGGAATAGGCGTCTTGTGATCAAACAGGATAAAATGCGCCGACAGGCGGTGCAACGAGTTGACCACCGCGGGCTCGATGTTTATCACCGAGGAGATGATACTGTCCGTGATGGGGTAGAGCGAAAAGAGTCGCTCCACATCCGCAGACGCAAACGACTTGTAGATAAAGGTATGCAACAACTTACCCTCATCACCTATTATCGCCACCTTCGTGCGCGAGTTGCCTTGGTCGATACAGAGATTCATGCGCTTCTACTGCGGCGGTAACACCTCCTGAATAGGCAGCGCCGTGGGTGCCACCGACACGATACTATCCACTACATACTCGCTATTGCCGCGCCACGGCAATGTGCCCAAATAGCGCTTCCAGTGCAGTTTGATTTGTCGGTTGCTCGACGCCTCTATCTGTTGCGCAATACGAGGATCATCTACCGAGAACTTAAACTCATTCGACTGTATCGTCGCACTGCTGTTCTTCGAGTTGTAGCCCGTCTGAATCATCTTCCCTTCGTAGGTCTTAAAGATAAAACCTTCCTTTTGGAAGTAGTTGATGTCTCCTTCGTTGATACCCTCACTATACACAAAGAAGAACTTGATAAAGATAAACACTGCCAGTCCAACGACTGCGATGACCGATAATGAGGTAGCCACCTTTGCTCCTGTTGTCATAGTTGTGGATGTGTTGGTAAAATAAGATGTTTGGTGTTCGCAACGGAATGCGGACTTATTCCGTTTGCAAAGGTACGCTTTTTTCACGATATATGCAAATAATTCCTAAAACTTTTACACTTTTCCTTAAAATCAACCCTCCCTACAAACCTCCACCGCCTCTTCTACCCCTTTCCCACGCCCTCCCTCTGCACCCTCCTCCGTACCCTCCTCAATACCTCCTCACCTCTTCCTCTACCCCCACTCCACCCATCGTTTGACACCACAGACCTTCAGCAGACAAGAGTTAATGATTAGTTAGTGATTAGTTAGTGATTAGTTAGTGATTCTTAGGTGATTCATAGGTGATTCATAGGTAATATTCGAAAGATTGCCGAGACCTTTTCGAGACCATCTCGCACCTCTCCGCTCCCCATACCGTTCCTGCCCTATACCTCCACAATAACCAAAAGCGCCGTCTAACATGGGCAAGTTATATCCTATTTTTTACGGAAAAACGGCTTTTTTCTTGCAGATTTCAAAAAAAAGGCGTACCTTTGCACAATCATTCCAACATCTAAACCATGCCATTGACCATTATGAGTTTGGAAGAATTAAAAAGCGACGAACGTTATCTGCGCCTGCTGAGCGAGAAATTCCCCACGCGCAAGGCGGTGGTAACCGAACTAATCAACCTGAAAGCCATCCTCTCACTGCCGAAGGGAACTGAGCATATCGTCAGCGACCTGCACGGTGAGAGCGGGGCGTTCGTACACATCCTCAAAAACGCCTCGGGGGTCGTGCGAAGAAAGGTGGACGACATCTACGGACTCACACTCTCCGAGACCGAGAAACGCGCCCTCTGCGCCCTGATTTATTACCCGGAGGAGCGTATCGAATTGGTACGCAAGAGTGTAGAAGACCTACCCCATCCCTCCCAGCAAGGGAGGGAGCCGGACGAAGGCATGGGCTCGTTCACTATAGACGAGTGGTATCGCCGAAGGCTGCACCAAGTGGTGCTCGTAGCGCGAGCAGTTACCATCAAATACAGCCGCTCGAAAGTGCGAAAGATGTTGCCCGAGGACTACGCCTATGTCATCGACGAGTTGCTCCACGAATCAAGCATTGAGCACGACCGCACCACCTACTACAACGCCATCATTGACGCCATCATCGAGCTGGGCTGCGCCGAGCAACTCATCATCGCCATATCGTTCCTCATACACAGCCTGACCATCGACATGCTACACATCGTCGGCGACATCTTCGACCGAGGACCCGGAGCAAGCCAAATCATGGACACCCTCTCGTGGGTGCGCAACTACGACATCCAATGGGGAAACCACGACATCGAGTGGATGGGCGCCATGGCGGGCAACCTCGCACTCATCGCCACCGTGCTACGAGTCTCCATACGCTACGCAAACATCGAGACGCTGGAGGAAGGCTATGGCATCAACCTGCTCCCACTGGCAAACTTCGCCATGGAGACCTATGGAGACGACCCATGCGAGGTTTTCCAGACCAAGGACTTCGAGAACAACCCCCGCCTCACCCGCTCCGCTCAACTCATGGCGAAGATGCACAAGGCGATGGCAATCATACAATTCAAACTCGAGGGGCAGACCATCCTTCGCCACCCCGAGTGGCAGATGGACGACCGACTGCTGTTAGACAAGATTGACATGGAAGCAGGCACCATCCGGATCGGAGAAAACACCTACCCGCTCACCGACTGCCATCTGCCGACGCTCAACGCACAACACCCCTACGACCTCTCACCCGAGGAGGAAGAACTCATGGGGCAACTCGCACGCTCATTCCGAATGTCGGAGAAGATGCAGCGCCACCTGCGGCGCCTCTACCAGCACGGCTCCCTCTTCCTCGTGCGCAACGGTTTCCTGCTCTACCACGCCGCCATCCCCTTGAACGCAGACGGCAGTTTCACTACCGTCAATGTCTGCGGCAAACAGGTGAGCGGACGCGCGCTCATGGAACGCATTGACGAAGTAGTCCGCACCGCCTACTACGGCACAGGCAGCGAGAAAGACAACGCGCTGGACTATATGCTCTACCTCTGGCAGGGTGCCCACTCGCCGCTCTACAACAAAGACAAAATGACCACTTTCGAACGCTATTTCATTGCCGATGAGGCACTCTGGAAAGAGCGAAAAGGAGCATACTACGAGTTAGCCAACCGCCGCGACATTTGCGAGCATATCTTGCGCGAGTTCGGGCTCGACCCCGAGACAGGGCGTATCATCAATGGGCACATCCCCGTGCGCACCATTAAAGGCGAGACCCCTATCCGAGCCGAGGGAAAGCGCTTCGTGATAGACGGCGGTTTCAGCAAACCCTACCAGGAGAAGACGGGCATAGCGGGCTATACGCTCATCTACAACAGCCATGGAATCCAACTCGTTGAGCACGAGTCCTTCGAGAGCCGCGAACAGGCTATCCTCTCCGGAAGCGACATCCACAACCGCACGCTGCTCGAAGACTTCAGCCGCCATCGTATCCGCGTGCGCAACACCGACCGCGGCAAAGAACTGCAGCAGCAAGTCAGCAACCTGCAACACCTACTCGCCGCATACCAAACAGGCATTATCAAAGAAAAGAGTTAACTCCACACACCAACCAAAGGCGCAAAGCAAACTCCTCGCTTCCTATAACCATAAGTGGCTGTCTAACAAGTCAAGTTAGACAGCCACTTTTGTACAAAGACATGAACTCTGCACCAAGCAGAAAACGATACTTATTCCATCAGAAGCGGAGCGCTACCCCTACCCCGTCGCCTGAGACTTGTACATTCAGGCTCACTTGCGGAGTTTCTTGTTGTACACCCGGACACTGTTGCTCAAGATAGCAGGCGTTATAGACCTCGTGCGAGTTCTTGCGGCGGTGTTGACCGACGGACAGCATGGGGATAGAAGCCACTGTGAGCGCAGAACCCGCAGCCATCAGGATTATACCGGCATACCGCATGCCTATGCCGTAGTAGGCTTGCGGCTGGTCGGACATAGAACGGTTTTCCAAATAAACACCCACGCCCCAAACAGGAGCACCAAGCACAAGTCCTGCCACACCGGAGCCGAAAAAGCGCCAACCCAGCGACCATAAGTTATCCGCTTTCTGATAACTCTGCCATGCCTCCGGACAGTTGTGCGCAATAAAACGCAAATAAGCGTCCTCACTCATTTTGGTGCTCGCACCGACAGTATTTAGGTAATAGGCGCCATCTTGCTTCGTGATAGCCCCGGGTAGAATCGGGTGAGCCTCCAATATAGGGCTGATTTCAGGCTGCACACACGGATTGCCAAAGACCAGCACCTTGCCGTCCTCCATCAAGATGGTAACCACATCCTCTTTCTGAATGGTGAACAGACGGCTGTCTGGTACTCCATAGAGCCGATACGAGATTTCTTTCTCGCCCACTTCTATCACGGTGGCGTTGATACGGTTCGCACCCGAAGTTACAATCACATCCTGCGCCCGCAGCAGCGGCAAGCAGACCAGACTTCCGAACAACAAAACAAATAAACGCTTCATAATATAATTTGTATATTAGTAAATTTGTAAATTATTAGCCCAGCATGGCATGGATTTTGAGTTGAACAGCAAAGCGGTCTAACTTCTAACAGCAAAGCGGTCTAACCTCTAAAAAAGAGGTGCACTATCATCATTATCAGGCAGAAGAAAGTGCAGATATTGCGAGCAAGAATCCATCGGAACAGGAACCAGTCTATGCCGGCTTCCACATACGCCTGCCAATTGCCCATCGGTCCCATCCACCACTGCGGTTGGTCACAGCGAGGCAGATTATGGACAAAACGGTGCGTGGAATAGATAAGATAGATAGACATCGGAAGCGTCAGCAGCGTCAGCAGATACCACAGACTCCACCAACGCAAAGCAATACCGACACCCAAGAGTACAAAAGGTACTACGGCAAATACGGCAATGAAAAACAACATCCAAAAGTTGCCGCATCCGCGGATAGAGCCGTCTCGACGCTCGTTGAGCAGGCGGGCAAAGGTCATCTTACCAAGCGTAGCATCTGCATTGACCTCCATCACGGAGTGGACATAGACGATGTTGGTTACCAAGCACCCCACTGCCACGCCGACAGTCAACATCTGCCACGAGAACAGTTGACCCGTCATCGCTGCCTGCACGCCAAGCATGTTTAGCGGGCCAAAAAGCAGTCCTATCACCAATTCGCCCAAGCCGTGAAATCCCAATTCAAGCGGCTTGCCGGAGTACTCCAAGCCGAAAAACAGCCCCAGCGCGGCGTAGAGCACAATGCCCATCGCTGCCTGCCAACCGTGGAGGAGCCACTGCGATACCAGCACCACCAAGCCCATGAGAAACGCGAAGCCCAAGAAACAGCAGATGGCTATGCCCAACTGATGCAAACTGGCTTCGCCGGAGAGCAGGTAGTGGCACTTCTCCATACGGGCACGAACACTGGTGCTACATATCTCCGAACGCACGCGCGAGTCGTGCTTGAAATCGAAATAATCATCGGCAAGGTTCATCCCGAGGTGGGCGGCACACACACCCAACAGCACGGGCAGCGCCAGCCACCACACAAAGCCCTCCTGCCCTATGCAGAGCACCATCGCCGTCAAGCAAGGCAACGCTGACTGAGGCAACGCAATCTTCCTACTATTATCTAACCAAAAACGCAAACGCATACTTATTGAACATTAAACATTAAATACTATTTAATCAGTCATTTTTTGACCTTTAATTGAGACTATACCTTTTAACGGGACTCCGTGATATACTCAGGGTATGTTTTTTCTACCCGATACAGTTCCGCCTGCAAAGATACAGATATTTTTTTGAATATGCAAGGGTGAAACGCATTTTGATAGCAAATTACCTCTTTTGCATAACAGATATACTATACTACTTGGCACACCATCATCGTATTGTACTTTGGATACTATCTTGGCAGTCATATTATAGTAGCCGTATCCATCGCATAAAAAAAATCCGCCCCGAGTCTCCTCGGAGCGGTAGAAAAGGCTAAACGCCAATGAAATTACTCTGCCAATTTTGCAGAAACAGTACCAAGGGCACCCGATTTGGATGTGAAAGTGATGGTAATCTTCTTTCCTGCCATCCCTTCTACATCAAGACCCTCAATATCGGTTGCAGGGAACCATGATGCACATTCTTCTGTATCACCGATGTTTACACCATTATCTGCATAAACGAAAGTATGCGTGAATACGCCCTCGCTTACTTTATCCATCGGCTCTGCAGTCCATGCGGGATGATTCTCATCATTAGAAGCATGCTTAATCCACGCAGCAGTAGCAGGTACAGCAGCAGCGCAAGGATCAGTAGCCCAACCCGAGCTGGTTACAGTGGCAACAGTACCGGTCTCAGTAAAGCCGATGAAAGGCTCGCCTTCTGTCTCATCAGCACCATTCTCATAGCCAAGAGTAAACAAGCCATCAACAATAGTTACACTATTACGAGCCCACTGGAAAGACCAATTGAATTTCTCACCCTCTCCAAGTTGTACGGGCTTACCCTTGATAAAGAAACCTTTATCATCAGCAGAATCGTTGGGATAAACAACAACGCTGTACCATCCCTCAAATCCTTTTACAGGAGTGAAGCGTACATGAGTAGCATCCTCATTCCAGTTCATAGCAGTACCATCTGCTTTCTTGTAAGTACCTACGAATTGTACATCGTTGCAAGGAGCAACATCAAATTTTACAACAAGCACACATGCGCCCTCTACTGGATCCAATTCAGGGACTTGTGCCTCATCACCACCACCGGGGATTACAGGAGGTTCTGGTACTTTGTTCTTTTCACAAGAAACCATTGCCATTGCGCCAATCATCATGGCTGCAAGCATTAATTTGTTTGCTTTCATTGTTTTTTAAAAATTTAATTGTTTGTTAGTAATTGATTGTTAATTATTTTTTGTTGAAAAATAATTTTTATTTATCCCTCTCAAAAAGGGGGTATTTCTTTCTTCCGTTTTAGTATCCGTTTGCCTCATTGATACCTGCAAGGTTGTCATTAGCCGTAACATCAGCCAAAGGCAATGGGAATATATTGAACTTCTTATCAATACTCTTCGGGGCATCGCCGGAGTTAGCACCTCCACGTCCTTCCCAATTGAGCGTAGCCGTCTCGCCTGCAAATTGTCCGAAACGCACAAGGTCAGTGCGGCGGCGGCCTTCTGCGTAGAATTCACGTTGCCATTCATCCAACAAGAAAGATTCTGAGAGTGTGAATGCCTGCGTATTGTGCGCACGATCGCGGAGGGCTTTTATTGCATTCTCTGCTGTCCCATTCACGGCATTACCCCCGCGGAACACTGCCTCAGCATAGGTCAAGTATGCCTCTGCCACACGCAGCAACGGAATATCGGTGTCCGGAAAATGCGGTTCTGAACCAAACGAAACGTTCGGATTTGCTGCTGACGAATAGATACCCGTCCATTTGCAGATGCCCCAACTATCATAGAACTCTGACTCTTGTTTACCGTTCAGCACCCACTCCAACGCAGCAGAAGAATCTGATTTTGAGCAAAGAATAGCACGATCATCGCCCAGCACCGTCGGCATATTATATTCATTCTCCTTGATAGTTGCAGCAGTGGTCAAATCCACAAATTTCTCTACCAACTCCGGCGAAGAGCGGAAACACGACCAAGAGTCGTCAGAACCACACGGCAACCACCCTGCATCGCGCGTTGCATTCACCAAGAACCGTGCGCCACCCCAGCATTGTGCATGTACGCCGTCTTGATATACCATAAGGATACCTTCATTCTGCGCACCATTTACATCATTATCTCCCATAAAGAGTTTTTGGTATGCCGAGTACATACCCGTTCCCTCTGTCAAAAGTTTATAATCGGATTTCATCACCTTGGCAGCATATTCTGCCGCTTCATTCCAGCGCGGTGTGCCCGTATAAACCTCTGCATTGAGGTAGAGACGCGCTAAGAGCAACTCAGCTGCTACCTTATCCACACGGTAAAGCGACAAACGTTTGTCGGGCAACGCCTCTGCATTAGAGGGATCGCACAGGCTCTTCAACTCTGTTTCGAGTTGTACGAAAAGGTCTGCACGTTGAATAGGCATAGGCGACTCCACCGTTACCGTCGTGGCATTAGGCACCGTGCCAAACAAATCCAACAAGTAGTATTGATTGAGAGCACGGATAAAACGCACCTCAGCCCGTTGTTGCAGAGTCTTTTCATCCGTCAAATCTTTGGTATTATCCAAGAACGAGTTGCACAAAGTGATGTCGAAGAACAAGCGGAAATACAAACCTTCAACCAATGTGTTGGACGAGTTCCATGCCATGATACGCAGGTCTGCTACACCCGGGTCGCCCCAGATCCACCAACCGCCATCAGATGGGAACTCATTCAGTTCCCACATCATACGATAGAAAGAAGAGGTACCCTCGTCCACGCCATCCACATCTCCATTGCCGTCAGGACCTTTCTGCCCCGTAGTAGCTAAGGTGGCATAAATCTTAGTAAAGACAGCGTCTTGGTCGAACTGCATAATCGTATTGGGATCTTCCGGAATACGATCCAGCGAGCAGGCGGTCAACCCCAATACTGCCACACAAGCGATAAAGAAATACTTATTGATTGTTTTCATAATACTGATTCGTGTTTTATAGTTTCACGTACATTGATTCGATTAGAAATGCAGGCTCAAACCGATTACCGTGGTCATAGAACGCGGGTAGATGTTATTGTCTATACCGCCATAGACCTCAGGGTCAAGACCTGAATACTTGCTGAATACACAGGGATTGGATACCGTTGCAAAGATACGAGCCTGAATAGCCGGTTTGTTGAAGGTATAACCCAGCGTGATATTGTCGATACGAAGGAACGATGCATTCTCCACAAAGCGGTCGCAGAAATACCACTCGGAAGAGGTGCCGGTTCCTGCCAACGTACCGTCTTCATTGTAGAGCAATGTCTTGAGTTTGTCGGATTGGATTCCGCCCATCCAATACTCATCGTAAGCACTACGCAGTACGCCGTGATAACCACCGTTTTGAGCTTGATATACCTTGCCGTTTTCTACCCATTGGAGGTTGTTTGAGAGCACATCGTTATAGACATAGTTGCCGAGGTGAGCACGCAATGTGATACCCAAGTCGAAACCGTAGAACTGCCACTTGGATTGCAGACCGAGGGTAACCTTTGCGTCCGGCGACTTATAGTAATAGCGGTCGGAAGCATTGATCTGTCCATCGTGGTTACGGTCAATGATATACCAACTATAGTTACCGCTCTCGTCAGCCATATACTTGGTTTCATATACCCAGAACGAAGACGCCGCATTGCCGGTATGGTGGTAGGTAACATTGTTGCCTGTACCTGCCGAGATACCGCCGGAAGGAATGTTATAATCAGGGTTCTTGTCCGAGCCGTACAATTCCGTAATCATATTATCATTCCATGTAGCGTTGAATCCAAGATCCCACTTGAAGTTCTTGCGGTCAAAGAGTACAGCATCAAACGAGAACTCCACACCTTGGTTACGAAGCGAACCTACATTGGAAACCACTTTATTCTTAAAGTTGGTACCGGCAGGAACATTGACCGTATTTATCAAGTCGGTGGTGTTTCGGTAATAGTAGTCAACCGCCAAATTGATACGGCTGTTGAGGAACGACATGTCGATACCCGCATTGTAGGTTGTGGTCTTCTCCCAAGTCAGATCTTGATTGTATGCACCCGGACGATAAGAATAGTACAACACGTTGCCTTGTGCATCGCGCAACGGATTGCCGTCTTCATCCATCATCACGTTAGCGCCGCCGACGGGATAGTAAGCATGAGATTCGCTAACCGTATAAGTCGGCATGTAATAGTAGTCGTAACCAATATCCTGCTGACCGGTAACACCATATCCCAAGCGGAGTTTGAAATCGCTAATCTCATTTACATCCTTGAGGAAAGTCTCTTTGATTTTCCATCCGAGAGCCACTGACGGGAACAAGCCCCAACGTGCGTTATTGCCCTTAGAATCGTAGCGTGCGAAACGCGAGGAGGCATCAGCACGAAGCGTAGCCGTAATGAGCAATTGATTCCAGCCATTCCAGTTTACACGTCCGTAAACCGACTGCAAGGCATTGTCCGTGATGGACTCATACTGATAACGGTTATAGGGTTGCCCACGCAGCGCCTCATCGTTGTTGGTTGCTTGATACAGACCACTACCATCGCTCAGATAGTGGCTATAGAAATACTGGTTCTCATAACCGACCATGATGTCGAAATGTTGCGTTTCCGAGAAATCTTTGTAATACTGCAGGTATGCCGAGAACTGCAAGTTGTATTTTGCTTTCTCAGAGAAACCTTCCCAACCATAGTAATGGTTCGAATAGGACTGATTGTTGATGCTGGTAGTCTGCCTACCATAGGAGTAGTCAGCACCAAAGTTTGCATGAATACGCAGGTCCTCCAATCCGTGAATCTTATAATCAGCCTCCACATTACCGATGAAAGAGCCTGCATGCGCACGGTCATTCTTCTGCTCCAACGTAGCAAGCGGGTTGGCAGTGGATTGTTCATTGTTGGTGATACCCCAAGCAGGGTCATTGTAATTACCTGTTTTGGTACGCTGGTAGTAGCCGCCGAAGAACTGATCCAATTGGTCAGTAGTGGCACCTACTACATCGCCATTTGCATTAACCAACTCACCCTTTACGGGGGCAGTAGGATCCATGGACAATGCTGCGCCTACAACGCCACCGTCCGCATAGCGGTTATAGATATACATTCCCTTGGCATTCACATTGAAATTCAAGTGATTATCCAAGAACGAAGGAGACAAACTCAACGCAGCGGTTACACGTTGCATATTGGATGTCTTGATAGTACCGTTTTGATCTGTATAGCCGAGCGAGAAACGATACGGCATATTCTTCGTACCACCCGTAACAGAAATGTTGTGATCGGTAGAGATAGCCGTGCGGTAGATTTGGTCTTGCCAATCTGTGTTCGCCGTACCCAGATATTTTGTTTTGGAACTCTTGTGCCCCAACTGCGACGCATAGGTGCGCAATTCATCGCCGGTCAAGGTCTCCAAACGATTGGTCAGCGTACCGAAAGACACGTTACCCTCGTAGTTAAATTTCGGCTTGCTGCCCTTAGCACCTTTCTTCGTAGTAATGATGATGACACCATTGCTCGCGCGCGAACCATATATAGCAGTAGCAGACGCATCTTTCAACACGGTAAACGACTCGATATCACTCGGGTTAACCATTGACAAAGGGTTTGCCACACCTTGGATACCATTGTTATCCATAGCCAAACCGTCAATCACAATTAGAGGGCTGTTGCTTGCTGACAGAGACGAACCACCACGCACACGAATTGTTCCTGCACCACCGGGAGTACCATCCGAAGAAGTTACCGTCACACCGGCAATCTTACCTTGCAACATCTCTTGCGCATTGGTAGTCAAACCCTTGTTCATGTCGTCGGGTTTGATAGCCGTTACCGAACCGGTAGCATCGTTTTTCTTCACTACACCATAGCCGACTACAATCACTTCGTCCAGCAACTCGGTGTCTTCACCCAATACGACACGCATGTTAGCGGTGGCGGGAAGAGTCTGCGACTTGTAACCCATGTAACTGATTTCCAATTGGGCACCCTGCTTTACGGTCAGCGCGAAGTTACCGTCAAAATCGGTAATCGTACCATTGGTAGTGCCCACCTCAATGATGTTCGCGCCAATGACGGGCTCTGCCGTCTTGGCATCTACTACGACACCCGAGACCTGCACCTGTGCAAATGCTGTGGCAGACCCCAACAGCAGGCACAATAGCCCGAGCAAAAATGTCTTGTTTCTCATCATAAAAGATTTGTTAGTTAGTATTGTTGTTGATTGTTGATTTCGTAAACTTCAAATTGCTCCCACTCCCTTTTGTCTATTGGTATTCTCCTACCTCAGTGCAACAATTTAAACCTTCGTCTATTCTATCACCAAAATCGGCGCAAAATTACAACATTTTTTTCAAACATACAAATTTTTTCACAAAAAAAATCAATCTGATAGTTGTTTTTATTTTTGCAATAGTAGAATATATGTTTTACAACATAAAAATGGACTATATTATGCTTCTACCCTACATTTTTCTACATGAGTATTATTAATAAATTCCTTCTTTTCTATATTTTCCCAACCAAAAAGACAGTGCTGATAGGGATTTTCGGACTATTCCGGCTATATCGCGTCTATATTTTCTACACATAACCATTCAACTTTTGCAAAACTCGCAAAGGAACATGATGAAACACAAAATAAAATGCCGTCAAAGCAATTCTAAAATTATTGTTTGTTCATTTCATCTATTATACCTAAGAATATTACCTTCTCATACCGGTTAACTATGCACAATATAGAAACTCCTGTTTTTTTGCATTGCATTTATTTTAGACCTCCATTTTGTATTTTGTCTTTTTCATCCCCCTGTTAGCCCTGTTTCGATACCCTCCACAGGGCTAACAGGG
>JALFGC010000057.1 GCA_022777485.1 Bacteroidales bacterium | reverse complement strand
GTAGATGTCATTTTGGGTTTGCAGTGGGGGGATGAAGGCAAAGGCAAGGTAGTGGATGTGTTGACCCCCAACTACAGTGTGATAGCGCGTTTCCAAGGCGGACCGAACGCGGGGCATACCCTTGAGTTTAACGGCGAGAAGTATGTGCTTCGTTCTATCCCCTCGGGTATCTTCCAAGGCGATAAGGTGAATATCATCGGCAACGGTGTGGTGCTTGACCCGCTGCTGTTCATGACAGAGGCGGAGGAATTGGCGAAGTCGGGGCATGACCTGACGGAGCGTCTCTTCATCTCACGCAAGGCGCATCTCATCCTGCCTACCCACCGTCTGCTTGACAAAGCCAACGAGGCGGCAAAAGGCAAGGCGAAGATAGGCACCACGGGCAAGGGCATCGGTCCTACCTACACCGACAAGGTGAGCCGCAATGGACTGCGTGTGGGCGACCTCTTCGACCACTTCGAGGAGAAGTATGCTGCGGCGAAACAACGCCACATAGAGATGATAGAGGGGCTTAACCAATTGGCGCTACAGAAAGGCGGCGAGGCGGTCTCCTTGGAAGGACTGGACGCGCCGGAAGCAGAGTGGATGAAAGGAGTGGAGTACCTGAAGCGTTTCCGTGTGATAGACTCCGAGCACTTCGTAAACCATTGTCTGCAAGAGGATAAGGCGATTCTATGCGAGGGCGCACAGGGGTCGCTACTGGATGTAGATTTTGGTTCGTATCCCTTTGTTACCTCTTCGAACACCGTCTGCGCGGGGGCATGCACCGGATTGGGTATTGCACCGAACAAGATTGGCGAGGTATTTGGTATCTTCAAGGCATACTGCACGCGCGTAGGCGCCGGTCCGTTCCCAACGGAGTTGTTTGACGAGATGGGGGCAGCCATGCGTCGCATAGGGCATGAGTTCGGTGCTGTAACGGGTCGCGAACGCCGTTGCGGCTGGATAGACCTTGTAGCACTGCGCTATACCATCATGCTAAATGGTGTTACCCAACTCATCATGATGAAGTCCGATGTGCTCGACTCCTTCGAGACCATCAAAGCCTGCACGGCATATAAGGTCAATGGTGAACTGACCACGGAGTTCCCCTTCAGCCTTGAAGGCGATGTGGAGCCGCAGTATGTGGAGCTCCCGGGCTGGCACCAAGACCTCACCGGCTGCCGCTCCGAAGCAGACTTCCCGCAGGCGTTCAAGGACTATATCACATTCCTCGAACGCGAACTGCAAACACCCATCAAGATAGTCTCCGTAGGTCCCGACCGCGAAGCAACGATAGTGAGATGACTGCCCGTGGGCGCAGGCGAGACGCCTGCGTCCACGGCGGCACGGTCAAAAATAGTCAAATAGTAAATAGTCAAATAGTAAAATAAACCATGCGAAAAGTAACCTTACGCCTTTCCGACGGCACGGAATTTCACGGCACTTCGTTCGGATATGAAGCACCCGTAGCGGGTGAGGTGGTGTTCAATACCGCCATGATGGGCTACCCAGAGAGCCTGACCGACCCTTCTTATGCGGGGCAACTCATGGTACTGACATTCCCTCTGGTGGGTAACTACGGCGTGCCGCCTTTCACCATAGAGCCCGACGGATTGGCTACCTTCATGGAGAGCGAGAAGATACACGCGCGTGCCATCATCGTGAGCGACTATAGCACCAACTACTCCCATTGGAATGCCGTGGAGAGCCTTGCCGATTGGCTCAAGCGCGAGCAGGTGCCGGGCATCACGGGTATTGACACCCGCGAACTGACCAAGACCCTACGCGAACACGGCGTGATGATGGGGCAGATACTCTTCGACGATGAGCCGGACAACATCCCGCAAGCCGAATACGAGGGGGTGAACTTCGTGGACCAAGTGTCGTGCAAAGAGGTCATCCGCTACAACGAAGGCGCTGAGAAAAAGGTGGTGCTGGTGGATTGCGGTGTGAAGCAGAACATCCTGCGTTGCCTCATCCGCCGCGGCGTGGAGGTCATTCGCGTGCCATGGAACTACGATTTCAACGACTTGCCCTTTGACGGACTCTTCCTTGCCAACGGACCCGGCGACCCCGACACCTGCGAGGCAGCGGTGGCGAATATACGCAAGTTCTTAGCCAATCCCACGGTGCGCCCCTGTATGGGTATCTGCATGGGTAACCAACTGCTCGGAAAGGCGGCGGGAGCCACCATCTACAAACTGAAATACGGACACCGCAGCCACAACCAGCCCGTGCAAGAGGTGGGCACAACGCGCTGTTTTATCACCTCGCAGAACCACGGCTACGCCGTAGATACCAAGACGCTCTCCGCCGACTGGGAGCCTTATTTCATCAACATGAACGACGGCTCCAACGAGGGTATCCGCCACAAACATAACCCGTGGTTCTCCGCACAGTTCCACCCCGAAGCCTGCTCCGGACCCGTGGACACAGAGTTCCTGTTTGATAAATTTGTTGAATTGCTCTAACCACTGACCACTAACCACTAACTACTCAATGAAGAAAGTTCTTATTCTCGGTTCCGGTGCCCTCAAGATTGGTGAGGCAGGTGAATTTGACTACTCCGGCTCGCAGGCGCTGAAAGCCCTGCGCGAGGAAGGTATCTACACAGTGCTCATCAACCCTAATATCGCTACGGTGCAGACCAGCGAGGGCGTAGCAGACAAGATTTATTTCCTGCCCGTCTCCCCGTTCTTCGTAACCAAGGTGATAGAGAAAGAGCGCCCCGATGGCATTCTGCTCTCCTTTGGCGGACAGACTGCCCTCAACTGTGGTGTGTCGCTTTACCAAGACGGCACGCTGGAGAAATACGGCGTGCAGGTGCTCGGCACACCCGTGCAGGCTATCATTGACACCGAAGACCGCGAACTCTTCGTGGAGCGTCTGAACGAGATAGATGTCAAGACCATCAAGAGCGAGGCATGCCTCACTATCGAGGAGGCGCGGGCTGCTGCACAACGCTTGGGCTATCCCGTCATCCTCCGTGCTGCCTATGCCCTCGGCGGACTCGGCTCGGGCTTCTGCGACAACGAGGAGCAACTGAATAAACTGGCAGAGAAAGCCTTCTCTTTCTCCTCGCAAGTGCTGGTGGAGAAGAGCCTGAAAGGCTGGAAAGAAATAGAATACGAGGTGGTGCGCGACCGCTACGACAACTGTATCACGGTCTGCAACATGGAGAACTTCGACCCGCTGGGTATCCACACGGGCGAGTCCATCGTCATTGCCCCCTCGCAGACGCTCACCAACTCCGAGTACCACAAACTCCGCGCCCTCTCCATCAAGATTATCCGCCATATCGGCATTGTGGGCGAGTGTAATGTGCAGTATGCGTTCGACCCAAACTCGGAGGACTACCGCGTCATAGAGGTGAACGCCCGTCTGTCGCGCTCCTCGGCGCTGGCATCGAAAGCAACGGGCTACCCCTTGGCATTCGTGGCAGCCAAACTGGCACTCGGCTACGGCTTGTTTGAACTCAAGAACAGCGTAACCAAGACCACCTCCGCCTTCTTTGAGCCCGCGCTCGACTATGTTGTTTGTAAGTTGCCGCGCTGGGACTTGGGTAAGTTCCGCGGCGTGGACCGTGAGTTAGGCTCGTCTATGAAATCCGTCGGCGAGGTGATGGCGATAGGACGCACCTTCGAAGACGCCATCCAGAAAGGTCTCCGTATGATAGGGCAGGGCATGCACGGATTCACCGAGAACAAAGCCTTGCAGGTGGATGACCTCGACCATGCACTCTCTGCACCGACCGACAAGCGTATCTTCTTCCTCTCACAGGCGCTCCGTTGCGGCTACACCATCGACCGTCTGCACGAACTGACGAAGATTGACCGCTGGTTCCTCGAGAAACTGCAACATATCTGCCAAATAGACGCCCGTCTGCAAGCCCTGCCCTCGCTGGAAGCACTCGACACCGACCTGCTGCGTGAGGCGAAGGTGTGCGGTTTCTCCGACTTCCAGATTGCCAAAGCCCTGCGCCTCGGCGAGCAGATGGATATGGACCAAGCCGTCCTCGTGGCGCGCGACTACCGCAAGCGCAAAGGCGTTTTGCCTGTGGTGAAGCAGATAGACACCCTCGCCGGTGAGTTCCCCGCACAGACCAACTACCTCTACCTGACCTACTCAGGCGTAGCCAATGATGTGGAGTACCTCCACGATAAGCGCTCCGTCGTCGTGCTCGGCTCTGGTGCTTACCGTATCGGCTCCTCCGTGGAGTTCGACTGGTGCGGCGTGCAAGCGCTCAAGACCATTCGCGAGAACGGATACCGCTCAGTGATGATTAACTACAACCCTGAGACCGTCTCCACCGACTACGACATGTGCGACCGACTCTATTTCGACGAGTTGACCTTCGAGCGCGTGATGGATATCCTCGAATTGGAGAACCCCCACGGTGTGATTGTCTCCACAGGCGGGCAGATTCCGAACAACCTCGCCCTCAAACTCGACGCACAGCACATGCCTATCCTCGGCACCACCGCGCAGTCTATCGACAATGCCGAAGACCGTGATAAGTTCTCCGCCATGCTCGACCGTATCGGCGTGGACCAACCCGAGTGGAGCGCCCTCACCTCGATGGACGATGTCAACCGCTTCATCGAGAAAGTGGGCTTCCCCGTCCTCGTCCGCCCCTCGTATGTGCTCTCCGGCGCAGCGATGAATGTCTGCTCCAACCAAAACGAACTGGAGCGTTTCCTCAAACTGGCTGCCACGGTCAGCAAGAAACACCCCGTGGTCATCTCGAAGTTCATGCTCAACACCAAGGAGGTGGAGATGGATGCCGTGGCAAAAGACGGCGAAATCATCGCTTATGCTATCTCCGAGCATATCGAGTTCGCGGGGGTACACTCCGGCGATGCCACCATCCAGTTCCCCGCGCAGAAACTCTATGTCGAGACCGTGCGCCGAATCAAGAAAATCAGCGGACAGATTGCCCGCGAACTGAATATCAGCGGTCCGTTTAATATCCAGTACCTTGCCCGCGACAACGAAATCAAGGTCATCGAGTGCAACCTGCGTGCGTCGCGCTCCTTCCCCTTCGTGAGCAAGGTGCTGAAAATCAACTTCATCGATATTGCTACCCGTATCATGCTGGGCTTGCCGGTGGAGAAACCCAATAAGTCGCTCTTCGACTTCGACTATGTCGGTGTCAAGGCTTCGCAGTTCAGTTTCAACCGCTTGCAGAAAGCCGACCCCGTCATCGGTGTGGACATGGCTTCCACGGGCGAGGTAGGCTGCTTGGGCGAGGACGCCGCTACCGCCCTGCTCACCTCTATGCTCTCCGTGGGCTTGCGTATCCCGAAGAAGAATGTGCTCATCTCCGTGGGCGACGCCAAGCAGAAAGTGCAGATGTTAGACTCTGTCAAACAGTTGGTTAGCAAAGGCTTCACTATCTATGCTACCCGCGGCACCAGCCAGTTCCTCAACGAGGCGGGAGTGCCGAATATCACGGTCTATCAGCCCGGAGAGGAAGGTCATCCCCAAGCGCTTGACCTGCTCCATAGCAAGACCATTGAGTTGGTGGTGAGTGTCCCCAAGGATATCGTCTCCGACCCTGCGCACGATGTGTGCTACCATGTGCGCCGAGGCGCTATCGACCTCAATGTGCCGCTGCTCACCAATGCCCGACTCGCAGCCGCCTTCATCAACGCCTTCTGCACCATCGACATCGACCAACTGGAAATCAAGGCATGGGATGAGTATAAGTAAGTCGAGTGAATAAGGGCTCACTGGTAAAATCCTGTGTTGATTAGGAGAAAAAAGTTCGTATAGATTTGGTCATATTGTATAAAAATAGTACCTTTGCATTATGAAAACAAATGACCCATATTATGTATTGGCAAAGTATATTTTGCCCAAAGAGTTTAATGATTATTTTGAGTTAACTCAGGTAGGTGAGGAATGCCTTAATGGTGAGCTGCTGTTGCACATCTATTTGGATGAGCGTGATAAAGCCCCGACCGGTCATGGGAAGTTGTCTCCGAATGGTTTCTACGAAGAGAGTTGCATTAGCGATTTTCCCATTCGCGAGTATCATAGTGTTCTTCATGTCCGTCGTC
>JALFGC010000036.1 GCA_022777485.1 Bacteroidales bacterium | reverse complement strand
CGACGGAAACGAAGCACAGGGGACATCCGTAATCAGCATAACCCCAAAACATCACTACCCGTTATCGAACGGCTCATTGATATTCTCGATCCGGCTGCTACTGATACCGCCGACTTGGATGATCTATGCCGCAAAATCGGCGGGTCATTCGGCGGTAAATAAAAAAAATCAAATATTTTTCATTTTCTTCGGAATGTGCTGAATAACAGTGCAGTCCTTTTTCTTTATAATACATTTATTGGCTCTCAATAGGCGCATTTTCGTCCATTTCTCCCCAAACGCCGAAAATTCGGCACCCCCTTAATAGGTGAAAACGCTTCCTTCGAAAGGAGTACCACAATTCCAATTACTCACAATAATTCCATTTAATCAGATTACTCAGCCACGACCGATTTTCTCATTTGGCTAGTGGATCAGATGAATCAGATACTCAGATGAATCAGGTTCCCGGTTTTTCTGCTAATCTGCTGGTCTGACCCATTATATATACGCGCGTGTTGACATAATGACAAATGCCATTTTTAGGACATACTTGTATATCATTATCACTCATAGCAGGGCTGAAAAGGATTCTTTACATCCCCTCCCGAGGGCGCTTCGCGCGTTTTTCTTTGCAAAAAAAAACCTTCCTCTTGTATATGTCAAAAACTTTTCGTAACTTTGCACGGTTTTTGACGAACCAACTTACCACGAACAATGAACCTCGCACTAATAGGATACGGCAAGATGGGACATTTCATCGAGCAAGTGGCGCGACGCCGCGGGCATGAGATCGTCTGCATTATCGACCGAGACAATACTTCCGATTTTCGCTCTCCCGCTTTCGTCCAAGCCGATGTAGCGATAGAGTTCTCCACGCCCGCTACCGCCGAAGCGAATATCCGCGCAGCCTGGCTGGCGGGTATACCCGTAGTGTGCGGAACCACGGGCTGGAATGTGCAGACGCTCCGCGACGAACTCTGCGACGAAGCCGAGTGCTGCCAAGTAAGCAGGCGCGCGCTCTTGTGGTCATCGAATTTCAGCGTAGGGGTGAACATCTTCTTTGCGCTCAACAAGCGCTTAGCAGGCTTGTTGGCTGACTATCCCGACTACCTGCCGTCCATCACCGAGACCCACCATATCCACAAACTCGATGCCCCCTCCGGCACCGCCAAGACGCTGGCAGAGGACATTGAGCGTTTCAGGTTACAAGTTTCAGGTACCAAGTTACAAGTCCCGATAGAGTCCATCCGCGAAGGAGAGGTGCCGGGCATACATACCGTAACATGGGACTCGCCCGTGGACACCATCTCCATCACCCATAGCGCCAAGTCCCGCGAGGGCTTTGCCCTTGGCGCCGTCCTCGCCGCCGAATGGCTAAAAGGCAAAACCGGCTGGCACACCATGGAAGAAGTGCTGAACTTTTAATAATCAATCGTGTATGAATAAATGGATAGAATATAGTATTGAATACGCAAACCAACGTTCCTATTTGGATGATTTGTTTCGTGTTTACCCTACCATCCCTGAGGGTATTCGCAGCATAGATACCGAGAAATGGAATGCTATAGAGGCTGCTTTCACGGCAAAAGATAATGTGAAATTGATACAGCAGTTATTGACATTAGACTTGTTCCCCATAAAAGATAGTTATGTGGCTTATCTAAAACGAGATAAAACGGCTATAACCCGTAATCCGGCTACTATCAATCGCCTTTGTGGTCGTCTGTACGAGTTAGGGCTTGATAAATTGTATGAGCGGTGTAGCGAACCGAAAGAAACCAACCGACAAATTGGTCCGATGTTCAAGGATTGGGTGCGGAGTAAGGCATTAGGAATTGCTCCCGTGGGGATTGAAGAATTTATTAACTCGTCTGAGAATGCTATTTTGGATGCAAGTGATAAGGTGATGAGTGATTTTGCAAAAGAACGACTGAACTATCGTCACGAAAAGGGGTTGGATTTAGTAGCGCGATTTAATGGCAAATATGTAATCGGAGAAGCAAAATTCTTAACCGATTTCGGGGGACATCAAAACGCCCAATATAATGATGCAATAGCAACCATAGAAACAAAGAACGTCAATGCCGTAAAGGTAGCCATATTGGATGGCGTGTTATACATAAAAGGAAAGAATAAAATGCATGATGATTTGATTCATCGTCACGGGAAAAGCAACATTATGAGCGCATTGGTTTTGCGCGAGTTCTTGTACCAACTATAATGGATAATCTGCTGATACATAGCGAAAATCTAAAAGGGCTTAATTACTTGTTAGAGCACGGATATCGTGGAAAGGTTGATTTGGTGTATATCGACCCTCCGTTTGCTACAGGCGGCAGTTTCACTATCACCAACGGCAGAGCTTCAACGATAAGCAATTCGCGCAAAGGGGATGTGGCATATACGGATGTATTGAAAGGAACAGATTTTGTATCTTTCTTGCGGGAGCGATTGGTGGTTTTGCGGGAACTATTGTCGGAGCAAGGCTCTATCTATCTTCACATTGACTATAAGATAGGACATTATGTAAAGGTAATGATGGATGAGGTCTTTGGCATAGATAATTTCCGAAATGATATTACGCGTATAAAATGCAACCCCAAGAACTTTGAGCGCATAGGCTATGGCAATATAAAAGATATGATATTGTTTTATACCAAGTCTGCTTCCCCTATTTGGAATGAACCTCGTGAAAAATACACGGAAGATGATTTGCGCACATTGTTCCCGAAGATAGATAAACAAGGCAGAAGATATACGACAGTGCCTATCCACGCCCCTGGTGAAACAGAAAACGGCACATCGAATTTACCATTCAAGGGCATACTTCCACCTCAGGGGCGCCACTGGCGAACGGATGTAGAGACATTGGAGAAATGGGATAAAGAGGGACTGATAGAGTGGTCTTCAAACGGAAACCCGAGAAAGATTATCTATGCCGATGAGCGTGAAGGGAAAAGGATGCAAGATATTTGGGAGTTTAAAGACCCGCAGTATCCAAACTATCCGACAGAGAAGAATGCTGAATTGCTGAATTTGATAGTACGCACCTCTTCTAACCCCGATAGCATTGTGTTAGATTGTTTCTGCGGGGCGGGAACTACGCTGAAAGCAGCGCACTTGTTAGGAAGAAAATGGATAGGAATAGATCAATCAGCACTTGCAATCAAAGCAACTACCGAGAAATTAAACGCTATTCAACAAACATTATTTGATACTGCGCCTTCTTATACCATGCTTAATCTAATGCAGGCAGAGTGTGAGTATAGGAAGAAAGAAATTGTATAATCAACCACTAACCACTATGACATTCAAACAAAGAATACAATCCGTTACCACCAAAGGCTGGGTAGCGTGCGGCGTGTGGAGCGCCGTGTATATCGCTTTCATCATTTGGGTAGCCTGTGGCGACCCGCGTCAGGAGCACGGCGACTGGGCAAGCCTCGGCTGGCTCGCACTGCTACCCGTCATCATGGATATGTTCACCACAAAGTACATACCTTGGAATTGGTGGCATAAGTATAAGCCCGTCAGCAAAGAAGAAGCCGCAGAGGGCAAGACCAATCCCCATGCGAACAGCGTAGTATATACCATCATGTCGTGGGTGGACGCGATACTCTTTGCGCTCATCGCAGTCTATTTCATCAACCAATACATCTTCCAGAACTACCAGATTCCGTCCAGTTCGCTGGAGAAGAGCCTGCGCGTGGGCGATTTCCTCTGCGTGAGCAAGATGAGTTACGGTGCGCGCGTGCCCAACACGCCGCTCTCCATGCCCCTTGTGCAGCATACCTTCCCCAACTGGCTCGGCGGCGGCAAGAGTTACATTGAGCACCCGCAGTGGGGCTACAAGCGTCTTGCAGGATGGGACACGCCCGAGAAAGGCGATATCGTGGTTTTCAACTTCCCTGCAGGCGATACCGTCTGCCAACGCATGCAGAACCCTGATTACTACACCCTCTGCCACTACTACGGCGAGCGCACCGTGCACCAACGCAAGGATGTCTTCGGTGATATCGTAGTGCGCCCTGTGGACAGACGGGAGAACTATGTGAAACGCTGCGTAGGCACCCCGGGAGACTCGCTGCAAATAATAGATAATGTGATATATGTGAACGGCGTTGCCGAACCCGAGCGCGAGGGTGTGCAGTTGAACTATTTCGTGCAGACCGACGGACATATCCTGAGCAACAGTTATTTAGAGAAAGTCGGTATCTCAAAAGACGACCGCAAGTTGCTGGAGCCGGGCGTGTACCATTTCCCGCTCACGCAGGCAATGCGAGCAGAGTTGGAGAAGAACCCCCATGTGCTTGCCGTAACGCTCGAGCCGGAGCAGCAGGGCGGAGATGTCTATCCGCTGGGGCATACCACATGGACGCGCGACAACTACGGTCCTATCTATATCCCCCGCCGCGGTGAGACCATCACCATCACCGAAGAGAACTATTGGCTCTACAAGCGTATTGCCGACGCCTACGAGCATAAGCCGATGGCGATAGGTGAACCCTATACCTTCGATATGGACTACTATTGGATGATGGGCGACAACCGCCACAACTCTGCCGACAGCCGTTACTGGGGCTTTGTGCCAGAAGACCATATCGTGGGACGCCCGCTCTTCATTTGGCTCAGCATAGAGAAAGACAAACCTTGGTTCAAAGGGCATATCCGTTGGAACCGCCTCGGCATGAACGCACGGAGATGATGACCTTGCCAACTGCATATCTTGCCCCCGAGGAATGGTATCGGCTGTGGTACGAAGGGAAGTGCCGAACCGCCCGCGACTCCATTGGGGCGTCCCCGGTGCTCCAAATAGAAGTGATGGAGAGTTTTCCAAAGCAGACCTACCGCAATCGTTGCACCATCACCACCCCCGATGGACCGCTTACGCTCATCGTGCCGGTGAAGCATAGCGAACGCAAGCAACTCACGCGGGATGTAGAAATCAGTTACCAAAAGCATTGGCAGCACCAACATTGGATAGCCCTTGTGAGTGCCTACAAGCGCACACCCTATTTCGACTACTACATGGACTACTTCCGACCTTTCTACGAGAAAGAAACGAAGTTCCTGCTCGACCTCAACGAAGGACTGCACGAAGTGGTAGTTGGTTTGCTGCAGAACAACCCAAGGAGGTGCGGTCTCCAGGCCGCACCAAACGAAGGAGACTATGTGTTTCAAACACTTCCTCATACCACCGATTGGCAGGCGCAAGACCTTGAAACATGCTTTGGCAACGGCATAAGCATATTAGACAAACTGATGGAGTTCGGACCCGAGACGATAATGAAGATAGAAACAGGTAATAGGTAATATCTCATTCTAACTTCAAACAGCGAAGCGGTCTAACCTCTAACAGCGAAGCGTTCTAACCTCTATATGAAAACAATTGATTGGAAACATCTGACTTTCTCGTACACCGAGTGTGCGAAGATGGTACGCTGCTCGTTCAAGAACGGACAGTGGGGCGAGGTCTATGTTACCTCCGATTTCTACATCTCTATCCACGCGGCAGCCACAGCGTTGCAGTATGCGCAGCAAGCCTTCGAAGGGCTGAAAGCCTTCCGCGGTGTGGACGGCAAAGTGCGTATCTTCCGCCCCGAGGCAAACGCACACCGTTTGCAGGACTCTGCCCGCTCGATGTACATGCCGCCAATGTCGGAGGAGAAATTCCTCGAAGCGGTTACCCTCTGCGTGCATGCCAATCAAGACTATATCCCGCCGTACGGCACAGGAGCAACGCTATACCTGCGTCCTATCATGATTGGCACCACGCCCAAGGTGGGCGTTGCGCCCGCGCAAGAGTTTGAGTTCATGTGCTTGGCAACGCCGATAGGACCCTATTTCCCCGCCGGCTTCGGCACTACGCCTTTCATCATCAACCGCCGTGTGGACCGCGCCGCGCCTTTTGGCACAGGGCAATACAAGGTGGGAGGCAACTACGCTTCCTCTTTCCGCGCCACCGAGCCTGCCCACGAGCAGGGATTTGGCGTGCTCTTCCTCGACTCGAAGGAGCATAAGTATATCGACGAGTGCGGCGGAGCCAACTTCTTCGGGGTGCGCAACGGCGTGTATGTTACCCCCAAGAGCGACAGCATACTGCCCAGCATCACCAACCGCAGCCTGATGACCCTCTGCGAGGACCTGCATATCCCCCACGAGGAGCGACAGATACCAGTGGAGGAACTGCGCCTCATGCAGGAGGCAGCCTCCTGCGGCACAGGAGCGGCTATCTCCCCCATCTCGCGTATCATCGACCCCGACATGAGCAAAGTGTACGACTTCGGTATCACGCCCGGTCCCATATGTTGCCAACTCTACCATGCCCTGCAAGACATACAGTTCGGCAGAGCAGAAGACACCCACGGCTGGAACCTGCTACTCGAAGACTGCTAATCGTAAACCGTAAATCGTAAATCGTAATTCGTAAATCGTAATGGTTTTATGCTCTGTTAAAATCCTCAATTTCTCGCGAGCGCAGCGAGCAGGATATAATTGTGCCCACGCGGCAAAAATTCGTAAATCGTAATTCGTAAATCGTAAATTATTATAGTTATGTTTGAAAACCAACCTAAAGGCTTGTTTGCATTGGCATTAGCCAACACAGGCGAACGATTCGGCTACTACACCATGTTGGCCGTTTTTGCGCTCTTCCTGCGCGCTAACTTTGGACTGGACGCTACGGCTGCCGGTCAGATTTATGCCGGATTCTTGGCATTAGTGTATTTCTTGCCGCTCGTGGGCGGTATCCTTGCCGATAAGATTGGTTACGGCAAGTGCGTTACCATTGGTATCGCCGTGATGTTCTTGGGCTATGTGCTGCTGGCGCTCCCGCTCGGCGGCGTGGACAACGGCACTATCGTACTGCCGATGGTGGTGATGTTTGCCGCGTTGGTGCTGATTAGCGTGGGCACGGGTCTCTTCAAAGGCAACCTGCAAGTGATGGTAGGTAACCTGTACGACGACCCGAAGTATGCTGACCGTCGCGACTCCGCCTTCTCCCTCTTCTATATGGCAATCAACATCGGTGCGATGTTCGCGCCTACTGCTGCCGTGAAAATCATGGAGTGGGCGCAGACCAGCCTCGGCGTGAGCGTGAACGACTCCTACCACTTTGCCTTCATGGTAGCATGCGCTTCGCTCGTCCTCTCCATCGTCATCTACTACGCATGCCGTCCTTGGTTCCGCCATGTGGAGAACTCCGCCAAGCAGGTGGCTGCTACGGGTGCGAAAGTGGAGGAACTGACCCCCGAGCAGACCAAGAAACGCATCGTGGCACTCTGCCTTGTCTTCGCGGTGGTAATCTTCTTCTGGATGGCATTCCACCAGAACGGACTCACCCTCACCTATTTCGCGAATGAGTTTGTCAATCCTACTTCTACCGGCTTGCAGGTGATGGCATTCGACATCATCAACCTTGTGATGATTGCTATCATGGTATATGCCCTCTTCGGCTTGTTCGACAAGAAAGCGTCCGGCAAGAGCAAAGGTATCTGGGGCGGTGTGCTGGCTGCCGCTGTGGCTGTGCTCGTTTACAAGTTCTTCAACCGTCCCGAGGAGGTGGCTGTATCGGCGCCTATCTTCCAGCAGTTCAACCCCTTCTATGTAGTTGCCCTCACGCCTATCTCGATGGCTATCTTCGGTGCATTGGCGAACCGCGGCAAAGAGCCTTCTGCTCCGCGCAAGATTGCATACGGTATGGTGGTGGCTGCGGCTGCGTATGCGATTATGGCAGTGGGCTCTATCGGCTTGAACAGCCCTGATGTGCAGGCTACGCTGGGCATTGCCGACAAGACCTTCTGCGATGCCAACCTCTTGATTGGTACCTACCTCGTCCTCACTTTTGCCGAGTTGCTGCTTAGCCCGATGGGTATCTCCTTCGTAACCAAGGTGGCACCGCCGAAGTACAAAGGTATGATGATGGGTGGATGGTTTGTAGCCACCGCGGTAGGTAACTATCTGGTCAGCATAGGTGGAAACTTGTGGGGCAGCATGCCGCTGTGGGCTGTATGGAGCGTATTCATCGCAGTATGCCTCGTGGCTGCTATCTTCATGTTCTCCATGATGCGCAAACTGGAAGACGCTACGAAGTAATCCTTACAACTTGAATAGAAGATATGTCTGATTTCCTTCAATCTTTAACCGAATATACCGCCTCTCTGGAGCAGCGTTTGTCTGCTCTGGAGAGTGCGCTGTCTGTGCTGCAGACGCAGTGGACTATGGCGCAGACCAAAGAGAAAGAGCAGGAGGCGATAATTGCTTCCTTGGCGGCAAAAAACAGCATGCTGCAGTCTTGTATCAGTGCGCAGGAGGAGCGTATCGCTGCATTGGAAAAAGCCTTTGCGGATGGCGAGTGGGTAGAGATACCCGAAGAAATCCCGGCCGAGGCAGTAGAGGAGCCTATTGCAGAGGAGCCTATTGTAGAGGAACCAATTGTAGAGGAACCTATTGCAGAGGAGCCTATCGTAGATGAACCAATTGTAGAGGACTCTATCGTAGAGGAACCTATTGCAGAGGAGCCTGTTGCAGACGAAGAGAAAGTGGTGGCAGAAGAGACTGTCGCACCAAAGGCGAACCTCTATGGCAAGCCGGTGGACGACATCAAGCAGGCGATAGCCTTAGGCGACCGTTTCCTGTTCCAGCGTGAACTCTTCCGCCAGAATGTGGAGTTGATGCAACGCACCTTTGCGGACATTAACGCGCTCCATTCCTTCAACGAAGCCATCGCTTACCTTGACAGGCATTTCGATTGGGACAAAGAGTCGAACACCTACGCGCTCTTCCTGACGGCACTGCACAGACGCTTTTCATAGGATAAAGGACCGCTCACTATGTTCGCTACAAGATGAAGGATAAAAGACTAAATAGTTTTATAGATAAAAGATAAAGGACACAGGATAAAAGACGAAATAGTTTAGACTGTGTACTATCATAGTCGAATGTAATCAGTCTTTCATCTTTCATCCTTCATCCTTCATCCGCGCTTCATAGTCGAAGGTAATCAGTCTTTTATCCTTTATCCTTCATCCTTCATCTAAACAGAACTATGCTCTATATTGTTCCCACGCCGGTTGGTAACTTAGAGGACGTCACCTTGCGTGCGTTGCGCGTGCTCAAAGAGGTGAGTCTCATCTTGGCGGAAGACACACGCACGTCTTCCGTTCTATTGAAGCACTACGATATCCATACTCCTCTACGCTCGCACCATAAATTCAACGAGCACGAGACCTGCGGTACCTTTGCCGATATGGCGGCTTCGCAGGACATCGCCCTCATCTCTGATGCGGGCACGCCTTGTATCTCCGACCCGGGGTTCATGCTGGCGCGGGCATGCGTGGAGCACGGTGTGGAGGTGCAGTGTCTGCCCGGGGCAACAGCGTTTGTGCCCGCCCTCGTGGACAGCGGATTGCCCAACGACCGTTTTTATTTCGAGGGCTTCCTGCCCCAGAAGAAAGGACGACTCACGCGCTTGCAGTTCCTTGCTAATCAGGAGCATACGATGATTATATACGAGTCGCCTTTCCGCTTGGTGAAGACGCTGGAGCAGTTGGTGGAGCACCTCGGTGCGGAGCGCCGTGCGAGCGTCAGCCGCGAGATAAGCAAACTGCATGAGGATACACAGCGCGGTACCCTCGCGGAACTCGCCGCGCATTTCAAACAGACACCGCCCAAAGGCGAGATAGTCCTAATCGTTGCTGGTAAGCAGGATTAAGGACCGCGCACGCAGTAAGATAAAAGACCGTTTCACTAAAAGATAAAGGATAAAAGACTAATTACCTTATTCTATGAATATACAGAGTCGAAACTATTTTGTCTTTTATCCTTTATCCTGTATCCTTCATCTACAAAACTATTTTGTCTTTCATCCTTTATCCTGTATCCTTCATCCAACATGGCAAATAACTCTATGAAAATCTTGGCGAAGGAGACCGCTATCTACGGGCTTTCGTCTATCATCGGTAAGTTTCTCAACTGGCTGCTGGTGCCGCTCTACACCTATGTGCTGGCGCAGCAGTCCGACTATGGGATTGTAACCAACCTCTACGCATGGACGGCGTTGCTGTTGGTCATCCTCACTTACGGCATGGAGACGGGGTTCTTCCGCTTTGCCAACAAAGAGGGTGCGCACCCGAACACGGTGTATGTTACAGCCATGGTGTCGCTCTTCACCACCTCCTTGCTCTTTGCGGTACTCTGTTGTGTATTCTGCCGCCCCATTGCTGCGGCGTTAGGCTACCCCGACCATAGCGAGTTCATCGCGTTGCTGAGTATCGTGGTGGCGATGGATGCTTTTGCCTGTATCCCCTTTGCCTACTTGCGCTACAAGCGCCGCCCCTTGCAGTTCGCGGCGCTCAAACTGCTGTTTGTATTCCTGAACATCCTGCTCAACCTCTTCTTCTTGGTGCTGTGTCCGAAGATACAGGATGCGGCATGGGTAGCACCATGGTACAACCCTGACTATGGCGTAGGCTATGTGTTTGTGGCGAATATCCTTGCGACGGGCATTCAGACGTTATGCTTGCTGCCGTATATCTTAGAGCCGCTGAGGGGTAGGGTGGAGCCTCTCTTCTCGTTCCCCTTGCTGAAGGCCATGCTTCGCTACTCGTTGCCGCTATTGGTACTCGGCGTATGCGGCATCATGAACCAGACGCTCGACCGTATCCTCTTCCCCTTCCTCTACACCGCCGCCGACGCGCAGGCGCAACTCGGTATCTACGGCGCCTGCTTCAAGGTAGCGATGGTGATGATGATGTTCACGCAGGCGTTCCGCTATGCCTACGAGCCCTTTGTCTTTGCCAAACACAAGGACAAGCAGTCGGTGGAAGCGTATGCGGATGCGATGAAGTACTACATTCTCTTCTCTTACCTCATCCTGCTCGGCATGGTCTTTTACCTCGATTTGCTCAAATACATCATCGCGCCTACCTATTGGGAGGGGCTAAAGATAGTGCCGGTCGTGCTGTGGGCATACATCTTCCAAGGGGTGTATTTCAACCTTAGTTTCTGGTACAAACTGACAGACAAGACGCAGTACGGCGCGTATTTCTCGCTCGTCGGGGTGGTGATCACCTTTGTCTTGCAGGTTATCTTCGTGCCGCGTATCGGTTACATGGCATCGGCGGCAAGCAGCGCCGTGTGCTATTTCGCGATTATGCTGTTGTCGTATTTCGTGGGGCGCAAGTACCTCACCGTGCCGTATGATTTTAAGAAAATAGGTACATATACATTGATTACCTTGCTCCTGCTGGGGCTTTTTGCTCTTGTGGCACACTTTTTGCCAACCTGCCCATGGGCAAAGATGGGCGTGGGCACTGTCCTACTCCTTATATATATAGGTGCCGCATGGAGAATCGACCTGCGAAGTCTGTTCGCCAAATAGGACCCTCCCCGTCGCTCCCTACAAAGGGAGGGAGACGGACGACCCGCGACAGACCCGCGATAATGTTCCGATAGACCCGCGAAGAAAAAAATTGTAAAATAGTAAATTGTCAAATTGTCAAATACATATGTTTAGTGGAATTGTAGAAACGATGGCTCAGGTCGTGAAGATAGAGACCGAGCAGACCAACAAGCACTTCACGCTCCGTAATCCGTATTCGGAGCCGCTTAGTATTGACCAGTCTATTGCGCACAACGGCGTGTGCCTCACGGTGGTGAAGATAGAGGGCGACCTCTACACCGTTACCGCCATGCAGGAGACGCTCAACCGCTCCAACCTCGGTGCACTGAAAGAGGGCGATTGGGTGAATGTGGAGCGTTCGATGTTGCTCAACGAGCGGCTGGACGGGCATATCGTGCAGGGGCATGTGGACCAGCCCGCGCGCTGTATTGAGGTTAAGGAGACGGACGGCAGTTGGTACTACCGCTTCGAGTACGACTCGCGCAAGGAGATGATTCAGCGGGGGTATTTCTGTGTGGACAAGGGCTCTGTGTGCATCAACGGCGTGAGCCTGACGGTGTGCGAGCCCGATGTGCAGGGCGACAAAGGATATGTGTCGGTGTGCATCATCCCCTATACCCACGAATATACCAACTTCAAGTACATTGAGGTGGGGACGATAGTGAACCTTGAGTTCGACATCCTCGGTAAGTACATCGCCCGCATGCAGCAACTATTATAATCTATAGCGACTATAGCATCTATAGCTACTATAAAATAATTCTACTCCAATGGAAAAGTTATCTTGTCCTTTTATTCCGAATTTCCTCCTCGGGATGGCAGGTGGAATCCAGTATCTGAAACTCAAATCCGTCTCCCGTAATCCCCGCAAGGCGAGCGAGCAGACGTTGCGTGCCATCCTGACCTATGCCAAAGACACCGAGTACGGGCGCGAACACGGTTTCGCCGACATCCTCGAAGCCAAGACCGACACCGAACTCTACGCCCGCTATCAGCAGGCTGTGAAGCCCAACGACTACGAAGACCTGCGCCCCTACGTGGAGAAGCACAAACACGGCGCAGAGAGTATCCTCTTTCCAGGAAAACCCGTGATGTACGCCACTACCTCGGGCACGACCTCCGAACCCAAGTGGATTCCTATCACCAAGGAGTACTTGAACAACGTGTATGGCAAGATGACCAAGGTCTGGCTCTTCAACTTCATCAAGAACCGCCCGAAGGTCTATGCCGGCAAGATAGTGTCTATCGTGGGCAAGGTGAAGGAAGGCGAAGCGCCCGACGGCACGTTCTACGGCTCTGTGTCCGGCGTTACCCAGCGCGACTGCCCGAAGTTCGTCAAGAAACTCTACGCCTCGCCCGCGTCAGTCTTCGCGATTGAGGACTACACGGCGCGCTACTACACCCTCATGCGTATGGGTATCGAGCGCAATGTAACCCTTATCGTTACGGCTAACCCGTCCACCATCGTGGAGATGCAGAACAACGTCAACGAGTTCTACGACGACTATTGCAATGATATTGAGCATGGTACGCTCAATGCGTCGCTCAACATCCCGCAGTGGATACGCGATGATATTCAACCCTATCTTAAGCCCAACCCCGCGCGCGCCAACGAGTTGCGTGTGCTCAAAGCAAAGTACGGCACCGTGCTGCCGAAGCACTACTGGCGCGACCTGCAGATTCTGAACACATGGAAATGCGGCAATACGAAGGTGTATCTTGATAAGTTTGCCGACTCCTTCCCTGAGGGCATGCTGCACCAAGAGTTCGGTTATTTCTCGTCGGAATGCCGCTTCGGTCTGGTGCTGGACGACACGAACAACACCGTTCTCTTCCCCCATTTCCACTACTACGAGTTCATCGCAGAAGAGGATTTGGATAATCCGCAGCCACGTTTCCTCCAACTGCATGAGTTGGAGAAAGGCAAACGCTACTGCCCGTATGTAACGACCATGGCGGGACTATATCGCTACAACATGAATGACCTTGTAGAGGTGGGCGATTTCTTCGAGCAGACGCCGACGGTGCACATGATTCAGAAAGTGAATGGTATCGTTACCATCACGGGCGAGAAACTGCATGAGCGTCAGTTCATTGCCGCTGTGCGCGAGGCGGAGCAACGCACCGGACTGAAGACGCAGTTCTTCATCGGCTTTGCCAACCTCGAGAAGTCCAACTATGACTTTATGTATGAGTTCGCCCCGGGTGCGCCTTTCAAGGAGGTGCGGTCTCCAGGCCGCACAGCAATCATAGAACAGGGTGTGAAGGCGTCCTCGCCTGCTAATAATAACGACCTTCCCACGCAGGAGCAGGCAGAGGCGTTCACCCGCGTGGTAGATGAGGTGCTGAAGGAGATGAACATCGAGTATAAGGCGAAGCGCGACTCTTTCCGCCTGAAAGCCCCCGATAC
>JALFGC010000100.1 GCA_022777485.1 Bacteroidales bacterium | reverse complement strand
CAAGACCGCTTGTCCGGCACATATTGCTGTGCAGGGCTACCTCAAGAAAGCCGCGGAAGGCAAATACACAGAGGCATTGGAACTGATCAAACGCGAGAACCCGTTCCCGGCAGTATGCGGACGTATCTGTAACCGCCGTTGTGAGGACGCGTGCACAAGAGGTACGATTGACCGCGCCGTAGCTATCGATGCCGTGAAGAAATTCATTGCCGAGAAAGACCTGCATGCCGAGACACGCTTTGTGCCGGAGGTCAATATCTGCTCCACTGTCCAAGAGCGCTGGGAAGAGAAGATCGCCATCATCGGCGGCGGTCCTGCGGGCCTGAGTTGCGCATACTACCTCGCTACGATGGGATATAAACCGACTGTGTTCGAGAAGAACGAAGAACCGGGCGGAATGCTCCGATACGGTATCCCATCATACAAACTTGACAAGGAAGTGATCAAGGCGGAGATAGACATCATGCGCGAGATCGGCGTAGAGATAAAATGCGGTATCGAAGTTGGCAAAGATATTACCATAGACGATCTTCGCAAGCAAGGTTACAAAGGTTTTTATGTGGCGATCGGATGTCAAGGCGGTCGTCTGCCGGGTATCCCGGGAGAGGATTTAGAGGGCGTCATGACCGCTATCGAGTTCCTGCATGAGGCTAATTGCGGACAGTTAACAGCCAACACGCAGTCACCAACACAGAGTCACCAACACGCAGTCATCAACTGCGTTGGCAAACGCGTAGTGGTTGTCGGCGGCGGTAACGTAGCCATCGACGCTGCACGTGTAGCTAAACGCAGCGGTGCATCGGAAGTGACGATGCTCTCGCTGGAGACCGAAGACATCATGCCTGCATCGCTCGAAGAGCGCATGGAAGCGCGCGAAGACGGCGTAGTGATCAATCCTGGATGGGGACCGAAGGAAGTACAAAGGGACAAAGTACAAAGTACAAAGGTCGCCGGTATAACCTTCAAGCGTTGTACCTCTGTCTTCAATGCAGAGCATAAGTTTGCACCGACGTTCGACGAGAACGAGACTCTTAAGCTGGAGGCAGATCTTGTGATCTTTGCTATCGGTCAGACGGTGGTATTGAAAGACCTGTTGAAAGATACCAAGGTGGAGTTCGTCCGTGGTGTTTATCCTGTTGCTGACAAACTGACCTACCAGACGGCCGAGCCCGACATCTTCGTCGGCGGCGATGTGTTCACCGGTCCTAAGTTTGCCATCGATGCCATCGCAGCCGGTAAAGAAGCAGCAGAGAGTCTGCATCGCTACGTACAACACGGACATATGACTATCGGCCGCAACAGACGTGATTTCATCGAACTGAACAAGAGCGATATTCTCGTTGAGCAATACGACAACGGCAGCCGCCAAGATCCGGGAGTTATTCCTACTAAAAGTAATTTCGAGGAATATCATGGTACACTGACCGAAGAGCAGGTAAAGAAAGAAACCGCCCGTTGCCTCAGTTGCGGTGCGTCGGTAGTGGATGAAAACAGGTGTATCGGTTGCGGTATATGTACCACAAAATGTGCTTTCGACGCTATCCATCTGCACCGTGAGCACCCCGAAGCAAGTATCATGCGTACCTCGGAGAACAAGTTCGACGGAATCCTGCCGTACGTGATCAAACGCGCAGGACAGATTATTTTTAAGTAAATGTTGATTAATAATTTCATGTTTGTAAGCCTTCGGCTGTTAACACGCAGTAACTAATGCACGAACTTGGAATCGTCTTCTATATCATTCGCGACGTCAAGAAAGCGGCGCAGGAAAATGGCGTAGAGCATGTCTCGGCGGTGGTGATGAACATCGGCGAGGTGAGCACGATCGTACCGGAGTATCTGACCGACTGCTGGAGGTGGGCGGCGGATAAAGAAGAGATGCTGAAGGGCTGCGAACTGAAGATAGAACCCATCCCTGCCGTGACGCATTGTGACGGGTGCGGAAAGGACTACCCGACGGTAGCGCACGGCAAGATTTGTCCCCACTGCGGCAGCGAACAGACGTGGCTCCTACGAGGCAACGAGGTGGAGATAAAGGAGATAGTCGTTCCGCAATAAATCGTAAATAAATCATAAATAAATCGTACATCGTACATTCGTAAATCGTAAATATTATGGCTTGTTTTATTGTACCATTAACCCAGGCGATCGCCACAACGGTGTATCGCAAACATGTAGAAAAGAAAGTGCAGCTTGAAGGTGAAAAACGTCTTTCCACTTTCAACTATCAACTTTCAACTCATCTCAAGACCCTCGAACTCATGCTCTGGGGCGGTTCGCTCATGCTCATCGTAGATCATATCATCAGCGGCGAAGTCACATGGATGTATCCCTTCTTCACAGCGTTGGAGCGCGAAGGCGGAGCAATGGTTATGCTCCGCGAGATGCTTACCGTCGGACTACCAATGTCAGTCATCGTTACCCTTGCTTGGGCCGGTTATTGCTACCTCAAAGAGCGTAAAGCTGTCAAGGCTTAAAGGAAAAAAGACCGCCTAAGGCGATCCTTAATCAAAATATCAATTAATTAAAACACAAAAAATTATGTTTTTTCAAGTCTATGGAGAGCATGCCCTGATCCAATGGGTGATGCTGTTTGTAGTCCTCGCAGGACTGATTCTGTGGAATGAGTTGGCACGCCGCACCAAACTCGGCGGTGCTATCACATTCTTCGCCCTTCCGCTGGCGTTGACCATTTATTTCATTGCCATCGCAGTAGGCGCCCGCATGGGTGCCGAGTGGGCACTGACCAACCAAACACATGTTTACATGAACGGTTGGTTCCATTATGCCAAACTGTATGCGGCTCTCGCCGGCTGTATCGGTTTCATGATGATCAAGTACGAATGGGGTATAGGCGCCAAACGCTGGTTCAAACCCTTCCCGTTCGTCATCGTGGCTATCAACATTCTAATTGCCGTTTGCTCTGATTTCGAGTCCGCTATCTTGGGATGGAACAAGTGGTGGCTGTCAAGCGAAGGTGTGTGGTTGTATGGCGGCTGGCACAATGTATTCAACGGCGTTGCCGGTCTGCTCAACATCTTCTGTATGACCGCATGGTGGAATGTATATCCCTCCAAGGACCGCAAGGATATGATCTGGGCGGATATGACGTGGGTGTATATCCTCGTGTATGACATATGGAACTTCGCTTACACGTACAACTGTCTGCCGACACACACCTGGTATTGCGGTATCGCGCTGCTGCTTGCTCCGACCGTAGCTGCTATCTTATGGAACCGTGGCGGTTGGATTCAGAACCGTGCCTACACCCTCGCTATCTGGTGTATGTTTGCACAGGTATTCCCGCTCTTCCAAGAGACCTTCTTCAACGGCAAACAATTCTTCTCATGGGCAGTCCTGCCGACCCAGTACGTCAACGGTATCGAGACGATTGAGGCTATTTATGCCGCTTCCGGTCTGGGTGATGAGGTTGTTGCACATACCACTGTTGCCGCAGAGGGTGCTACTGCTGCCGATCCGACAGCTATGCTGGTGATTTCTTCACTTGCATTGATCACCAATATAGTAGCCTTTGGTTATATCATGTATCAGGCAAAGAAACGTCATATCAACCCGTATAAGGAGGATGTCTTCGTTGATCAGAAGTACTACAAGGACGCTATGGAGCGCGCCGTGGTTAATTCTTGATTACATACATCCGTTTGAAATAGCAGAAAAAACGTCCCTCGGGGCGTTTTTTCTGCAAGTTGTGTATCATGAGCCGTAAATGGTATAACGGCTATAGCCATGTAAATACCTATGCGCCGCTTACAGAGCACGCTACCGTTCCACGGCAGCCAGTTTGAGTTAGAGCGGAACGACGAGTACAGTATCTTCGGTTTCTACGTTGCTCCGACATACGATTTCATCCAAGAACTGCGTAAGTTCGGCTCGACCCTCGAAGTCCTCGAACCCGTCCATCTGCGAGACGAGTTCAAAGAAAAAAGCGAGAATTTAGCGAAAATGTACGAAACTAGCATATTTTTTGCATGACCGACTTCTGGTGTCAGTTTGATGTACTAATTTTGTAGCGGATTTCTAATTTCATTCTTAGGAGTTCAAACGATTATTTCAAAAATTAGGTAGTATGGACACGAGTAAATTTCCTTGTTTAGGAGCTATCATCGGTGATACCGTGGGCTCCGTGTATGAGTTTGACAACATTAAGACGACCGATTTTCAGCCGCTGTTTGACCGCCGTGCGGAATACACAGATGATAGTATCATGACTATCGCCGTGGCTGATTGGTTGGTGAATACAGACCGCTCGCAGGAACAGTTAGAGGATCGTTTGGTCTATTGGGCGAAACACTATCAATGTCCGATGGGGGGTTATGGTGGCGGATTCCGCACGTGGTTGTTCAGTCCGGGGCGTCTGTACGACTTCAAGGGCAATGTGTATGAAGATGGCAAGCGTCATCCATATAACTCGTACGGCAATGGTTCCGCTATGCGTGCATCGGCTTGCGGATGGGCTGCTAAATCTATCGAGGAGGCATTGGACTTGGGCAAGCGTTCCGCAGAAATCACGCACAACCATCCCGAAGGCATCAAGGGCGCACAAGCCACTGCAGCAGCAATCTTCATGGCGCGTCAAGGCGAGACGAAAGAGGCCATACGATCCTATATAGAGCAGACCTTTGGTTATGACTTAAAGCACACCTGCGATGAGATACGACCATACTACGACTGGGAGTCGTCTTGTCAAGGCACCGTGCCGCCTGCATTCTTGGCATTCTTCGACAGCCACGACTTTGAGGAGTCTATCCGTCTCGCGGTTTCGCTCGGTGGCGACTCTGATACGCTCGCTTGCATTACCGGTGGTATCGCACAAGCATATTACAAGGAGATTCCCGACGAGATTATCGAGCAGATGCAGATGCGACTGCCAAAAGAGTTTTGGGAAGTAATGGAGAAATTGGCTGAACTATGATAGACTATACAAAGACATCAGACGGGCTATATGCCTATCGCTGGCCGCGGGCAAGTGTGACGGCTGATGCAGTGCTCTTTGCTAAACGAGATGGGCAGACATATGTGCTGCTCATTCAACGCGGCAACGACCCATACAAAGGCTATTGGGCATTCCCCGGTGGCTTCCTCAATATGGATGAGACTGTCGCTCGTTGTGCTGAACGAGAGCTGGAGGAAGAGACCGGCATTGTGCTGACCGGCATGCAGTTAGTGGGTATCTATTCCGACGTGGAGCGTGATCCGCGTGGACGCGTCATCACGGCAGCTTATGCCGCTATGACGACCATGCCGGAGGCAACCGCCGCAGACGATGCCGCTGCTGCACAATGGTGGCCGCTGAATGCGCTACCAAAGTTGGCTTTCGACCATGACAAGATTTTGGCTGACGCAATGAGGGTTTTGAAGATCAATTACGTGTGATGCTATGACACCATCGTTGCAAAACTATATTGAATCGGAGATATTACCTCGATATGAGGCTTTTGATGCGGCGCACCAGCGTGACCATGCGGATTCGGTTATCCGACAGAGTCTTGCGCTGGCTGAGCATTACGATGTAAACAAGGACATGGTATATGCCATTGCCGCCTATCACGATACCGGTTTGGTGGTGGATAGGAAGACGCACCACCTGGAGTCTGGGCGCATAATTCGTGAGGATGCTCGTTTGCTGGAGTGGTTCACTCCGGAGGAGATTGAGGTGATGGCTCAGGCTGCTGAGGATCATCGCGCCAGTAGCGACCATGAACCTCGCAGTATCTATGGTAAGCTTGTGGCCGAGGCCGACCGACTGATCGATATGGACACCATCCTTCGTCGAACGTTACAGTATGGCTTTGCGCACTATCCGGAGATGTCGCGTGAGGAGCAAATCGCTCGGGCCATTGCACATCTGCATGAGAAGTACGCCGAAGGTGGGTATCTAAAGTTGTGGATTCCCGAGAGCCCTAATGCCGGTCGTCTTCGAGAACTGAGGGCACTCATCCGTCGAGAGGATGAACTACTCCTGCGTGTTGAAAACATTTATGATGAAATAAAGATATGATTGTCACTACAACCCCGACCTTAGAAGGTTACACCATTAAAGAGTACAAAGGTATCGTTTCCGGAGAGGTTATCTTCGGTATGAATTTCGTAAAGGACTTCTTCGCTTCCTTCCATGACAAGTGGGGCGGTCGCTCCAGCGGCTATGAAAAGTCTATGATCGAAGGCCGCGAGACGGCACAGGCAGAGATGGAGAAGCGCGCTAAAGATATGGGTGCCAATGCTATTGTTGGTGTCTCGTATGGTTATGAAACCATGGGCGAGAATGGTTCCATGCTGATGGTGGCCATCAGCGGAACCGCTGTAGTAATTGATTGATGGGTGTTCCACCATCCATAGAAAATTCTACGCGTGAGGAGCGCCTTGCGTTTGTGCAGCACCAATGGGAGTGCATGCACAACTGTGAGATATGCGGCAAATGCCACATGCTTCACGGTCAGAACGCAGAGGACGCTTACGCTGAGTACATTACCGGCAAGCGGTCGTATATGGATATTACCATAGAATTAAGAAGATAATATGCGAAAAGGAAGTAGAGAAATGCCCGTAGACTGGGCTTGGAAGGTACTGAATTCCTTGTAAACTCTTTCGAGGTCAACGTTTCAAAAGATGGAATCATCACCTTCAGGAATAATGTTTTCCGTTCGGCATCAGCGATTGAGATGCTCAACCATATGTGGAATTTATAATATAAGCAAGTAACATTAAATAATTGAAGTACTATGATCAGACAATGTACTATTATCTTTGGCTGTCTGGCCGTGGGCGAACTGATTGTGTGGCTCACGGGCATCAGCATACCGAGCAGCATCATTGGCATGCTGCTTCTGACAGCTTTGCTGCAAATGAAAGTCGTCAAACTGGAATGGGTGAAGGGAATGTCGGATTTCCTCATCAGCAACCTGGGCTTCTTCTTCGTACCACCAGGCGTTGCACTTATGCTCTATTTCGACATCATAAAGGCAGAACTGCTACCCATCGTGGTGGCAACGGTCATCAGTACCGTGCTGGTGTTGATTACAACAGGATGGACGGATCAGTACCTGCGTAAGTTGAACCATAAGAAAGAGGACGGACATGGAAATAATGAGTAACCCCATCATACTGCTTGCCATCACCTTCGGCATCTATTACGTGGCACGCCAGATACAGAAGTGGACGGGATGGGTTGTACTCAACCCCATTCTTATCACCATTGCAGCCCTAATCGCCCTGCTGCAGCTGACGGGCATCAGCTACGAAACCTACAAGCAAGGCGGACAGTACATTGATTTCTGGCTCAAACCGGCCATCGTGGCACTGGGTGTGCCACTCTATCAGAATCTGGGACAGATCAGACGTCAGCTGCTGCCTATCCTCATGTCGCAACTTGTCGGCTGCCTGGTGGGATTAGTCAGTGTCACCCTGATAGCATCAGCCCTTGGAGCATCACACGAAGTCATCGTATCGCTGGCGCCCAAATCCGTCACCACCCCTATCGCCATGGAGGTGTGCAAGACGTCTGGCGGTATCCCATCACTCACGGCAGCTATCGTGGTGATCGTAGGTCTCTTCGGAGCTATCTTCGGATTCAAGATTCTGGAGGTGTGGCACGTACGCAACCCTTTCTCGCAAGGTATCAGCATGGGTACGGCAGCACATGCCGTAGGCACATCACGCGCCATGGAGAAGGGTGAGACATACGGTGCGTACTCTTCGCTCGGTCTTATCCTGAACGGTGTCCTAACAGCATTGCTCACTCCTTTTGTTCTGAAGTTGCTGGGGTTTTAAGAGTTTACCAGAGGCATAATGTTCGTAAATTGAGTAGCAAAAAATATGCGAAAAGAAAGTAGAGAAATGCCCGCAGACTGGGCTTGGGAGGTGCTGAAGAAAGCACCTTATGTTACGGTTAGCATGTGCGATACCGACGGCACACCGTATGCTGTGCCCTTGTCGTTGGCTGCCGTAGGAGAAGTATTTTACTTCCATTGTGCTCTGGAGGGAAAGAAACTGGATATCCTGGCACGCAATCCGCGTGTCTGCCTCACGGCTGTGAGCAAATGCAAACCCACCGTTGGCCCTAAAGACGGAAGTTTTACGTTGGAGTATAATTCTGCTATCGCTTTCGGTGTGGCTGAATTAGTGGAGACTGACGAGGAGAAGATCCTTGGACTGCGTGCCATCAGCGAGCGTTTCCTGCCTCATCACATGGATGCTTTTGATGCTGCTATTACGCGCAGCCTCGGTCGAACAGCCGTTGGTCGTATTTGTCTTACTGAACCTCCCACCGGTAAACGCAAGCAGTATGATAGTCAGGGTGAGGAAATGAAATACGGACGAATGGAATGACGATTGATATAACGCAGAAAAATCGTATCAAAGTACGGAAATTCATTTGACCGTTTTTTTGACCGATTTTTCTATGTTTTCAGCGTAACTTGCTGATTTTTCAATATTTGGGGTGGAATGTGGGGCTCGAACCCACGACACTCGGAACCACAATCCGATGCTCTGCCAACTGAGCTAAGACCACCATAAACGCTTTTTTCTCAAAAGCGAGTGCAAAGGTACTGCTTTTTTTTGATATACGCAAATAATTTCCAAAAAAAAGTGCATTTCAAGCGTTTTTTCTGCTTTTTTGTGCCTTTGCGAGTGGACGCGCACCCGTGATGGTAGCCAACCCATCGCGGTAGAGAAAGCACGGGAAGGCTATTCGGGAAGGTCGTTGAAGAACTGCTTTAAGTTCGTATGCGGGGAAAGGGACATCTTGTCGCGCATGCGGTAGCGCATCATATCGACGCCGCGGGTAGTGAGGTTCATCAGGGGTGCAATCTCCTTGGATGTCAGTCCCATGCGGATATACACCGCAAGTCGTCGCTCCTGCTTGCTCATCCACGGATAGTTCTGCTTCAGGCGTTGGATGAACTTATCGTTCACAAGGTCGTAGTTATCCTCGAATCGTTGCCAATCCACCTTGGCGTCTGCATTCTTCGCCAATCTGTTTTGCAGCGCAATCATACTGGAACGCGCATCGTCGTATTGCTTGCTATTGAGCGCATCCAGACTGCGGCGGACATCCAGCAAGACATCGTTGGTCAGTTCTTTGCGTGCATTCTCCGACAGTAGCATG
>JALFGC010000056.1 GCA_022777485.1 Bacteroidales bacterium | reverse complement strand
AACTTGTCCCGACCTGTCGGGATATTTTTCTTTAACGTATAATTAACGTGTAATTAACCATTAATTCATTACCAAACTTGTCCCGACCTGTCGGGAAAACCAATTTAGTCTTTGACTGCTGAGAATAGTTTGTTTATATCGAACTCACATTAAATACGATTGCAACATAAAAACTATCTAAACACGATTGCACAATAAAAACTATCTAAATGCGATTGCACAATAAAAACTATCTAAACACGAGCGGTGGTTAGATAGTTTTTGGTTTGTCCCGTATGGGGCAAGTTGCGGGGGTTAGTCTTTCTTGAAGAACTGCGTGTAGCCGGAGAGGAAGCGTTGTACGGCGGAGGAGATGGGTCCGTAGTACTCGCCGCCGCTGGCGTTGGCATGTCCGCCGCCGCCGAAGAGTTCGGCGGCAAGGATATTCACCGGACGGTCTCCCTGTGAGCGTAGGGAAATCTTTATCTTGGTCTTGCAGCCGTTGTGCGCTGCCTGCTCCTCGGGCGTCGCTTTGTCCTCACGCATGAAGCAAGAATAGTAGATGTCCTTGCTCTGCAGCGGCATATTCACGATTCCCTCAGCGTCGCCCGACTGGAAATTGTACTTGTATAACTCCTTGCGATTCAGGTAGATAAGTGCCATGTGGTATTCGGGGAAGACGCGCATCTTCTGGTTTAAGCAGTAGCCTACGAGCCGCATACGGTCCACGGAGTATTGGTTGAAGACATTGTTGTAAATAGCGTCCTTGTCCACTCCCCACTCTATCAGCCTCGCCACGATACGATAGAGTTCTGGGTTGCGGGAGTTGTAGGAGAAATTGCCGGTATCGGTCATCAAGCCAGTGTAAATGCAGGTGGGGATAGAGGACCCACCCCGACCCTCCCTACAAAGGGAGGGAGTGTTTTCCTCTGCTGTGATGAGTTCGTAGACCAACTGGCAGGTGGCGGGCGCCTCGGGGACAGAGACGATGACATCCGCGAAGTCGGAGGGGTGCAGGTGGTGGTCAATGAGGACCTTCTTGCCGGTTGCCTTCAAGAGCGCAGGTGCCAGTGCGCCGACGCGCTTGGGCTCGTTGAAGTCCGTGCAGATAATCAAGTCCGCATCCGCCATGCGCTGCTCCGCCTCCTCGCGCTGCCGGTCGTGCACCAAGCACTTGTCCGCATCGGGTAGCCACATCAGGAAATCGGGCGCCGCCGTGGGCAAGATAACCGTCAGCGACTGCAAGTCAGGACGGCGGCAACGCAGCCAATGGTACATCGCCAGCGCACTGCCCATCGCGTCTCCATCGGGCGACATGTGGGTGGTAATCACTACTTTGGTTGCCTCGGCCACCAAGCGGTATATCGATTCAAACTCGCTTCTCATAAACTTCGTGTAATTAACTTCGCTGCGCTGCGTGTAAGGAACTGCGTGTAATAAACTGCGTGTATCTAACTCAGCTTCGCTTCGTGTACAGCCCCAAAGGGGCTTCTTTACTCCCGACTTGTCGGGATTTGTACATTTACTTTCTTACAGCGCGTAACTCTTTTTTCACGCAGTTTCATAAAATTCTGTGCAAAAGTACGTTTTTTTTTTGATATATGCAAAAAAATATGTATCTTTGCGCAAAAATTGAATAGCACTATGTACAAACGCATTCTTTTGAAACTCTCGGGTGAGAGCCTCATGGGCGCCAAAGGTTATGGCATTGACGAGCGACGCCTTGCCGCCTACGCCCGCCAAATCAAAGAGATAGCCGACCTCGGCGTGCAGATAGGTATCGTGATAGGCGGCGGCAACATCTTCCGCGGCTTGAGCGGGAGTCAGAAAGGTTTCGACCGCGTGAAAGGCGACCAGATGGGTATGCTCGCGACGGTTATCAACTCGCTCGCCTTGCAGTCGGCGCTGGAAGCCATCGGGCAGAAAGTGCGCGTGCTGACCTCCGTGCGCATGGAGCCTATCGGCGATTACTACAACAAAGCCAAAGCCCTGCGGTTGTTTGAGAAAGGCAATGTGGTGATTGTAGCCGGCGGCACCTCCAACCCCTATTTCACCACGGACACGGCATCCGCGCTACGCGCCATCGAGTTGGAAGCAGACATCATGTTCAAAGGTACGCGCGTGGACGGTATCTACACCGCTGACCCTGAGAAAGACCCCAACGCACAGAAATTCAGCGAGATAACCTACCAAGATATCCTCGCCAAAGGGCTGCGTATCATGGACTTGACCGCCATCACGATGTGCATGGAGAACCAAATGCCCATCTATGTCTTCGACATGGACACCGAAGGCAACCTGCTGAAAGTGGTGCAAGGCGAAGAGATTGGGACATTAGTAAAACCATAAGACGACTAACAGACCGCGCTTCGCGCTGAACGACAAAAGACCGCTCACTTCGTTCGCTGTCAGACTGATATACAAATACTAAATCAGTCGGAAAGCGAAGCGGTCGGACAACGAAGTGCTCGGATAGTGAAACGGTCTAATATGAAATAAAAAACACAACATTATAATTATGATTGAAGTTAGCAAAATCCAAGCAGACGCGGAAGAGTTGATGCAGTCTGCTATCCTGTTCCTCGACGACGCGTTGGCACATATCCGTGCCGGCAAGGCCAGTGCCCGCATACTCGACCCCATCCGCGTGGACTACTACGGCGCCCCATCGCCGCTGGCAAACGTCTCCACTATCACTACCCCCGACGCACGCACCATTCAAATTCAGCCGTGGGAGAAGAAGATGCTCGGCGAGATAGAGCGCGCCATCATCAATTCCAGCCTCGGACTCGCGCCGAACAACAACGGTGAGTGCATCCGTCTTATCCTCCCGCCGCTGACCGAGGAGCGCCGCCAGCAGTTGGCAAAGCAGTGCAAGGCAGAGGCAGAGAACGCGAAAGTGTCGGTGCGCAACGCCCGCCGAGACGCTATTGAGACCCTCAAGAAGCAAGTGAAAGAGGGACTACCCGAGGACGCACAGAAAGACGCAGAGGAGAAAGTACAGAAACTGCACGATAAGTACATCAAGCAGATTGACGAACTCTACGCCAAGAAAGAGAAAGAGATAATGACGGTGTGATTAGGACACAAGACCGTTCGCTTCGCTCACTAAAAGATAAAGGATAAAAGACTAAATAGCTCTGTGGATAAAGGATTAAGGACACAGGATTAAAGACTAAATAGTCTTGACTTTCAAACTCGTGGGCGATAGTTATCAGTCTTTCATCCTTCGTCCTTTATCTTTCATCCCCTTTGCGGCTGTTGCCGAACTTACCTTCCGCCCCCTGCCCCCTCCCCTCCTTCCAGGAGAGGCGGGGGAGTTGAAGCAACCTTCGACTCTGAAACTCATAGACGATACTAATAGACGAAACTAATCAGTCTTTCATCCTGTGTCCTTTATCCTTCATCCATTATGGGTCTTGTCATCAAATCCACGGGTAGCAGTTACCTTGTTTATTTCCCGAACGGAGATACCCTTGATTGTCATGTCAAGGGTAATTTCCGCATTAAAGGTATCCGCTCGACGAACCCCGTTGCCGTGGGCGACCATGTGGAGGTGCAGACGCTCGCTGACGGAACCAACTGGATTACAGCCGTTTGCGAGCGTAAGAACTACATCATCCGCCGCTCCACGAATTTGAGCAAGGAGTCGCATATCATTGCTGCCAACCTTGACCAAGTGGCGCTCCTCGTTACTGTCAACCACCCCATCACCTCCACCACCTTCATCGACCGTTTTCTCGCCACCTGCGAGGCGTATCGCGTGCCTGCTACGCTCATCTTCAACAAGATAGACCTCCTCAGCCCCGAGGAAGAGCAGGCACTGCAAGCCCTGCGCACGCTCTACGAGTCGCTCGGCTACGCGACCCATGCCATCTCCGCGCTGGACAGTTCGGACTTGTCGGCTGTGTCCGCTATTTTCACCGATAAGATTACCCTGCTGAGCGGCAACTCGGGCGTAGGGAAGAGCACCCTGCTTAATGCCATCTTCGGCAAGCCGCTGGCGCGCACAGGTGCCATCTCCAACGCCCACAACAAAGGCACCCACACCACCACCTTCTCGGAGATGTACCCCCTGCCCGACCACAGAGGTTGGATTATCGACACCCCGGGCATCAAGGGATTCGGCACTATTGACATGCAGAAAGAAGAGGTGGGGCACTATTTCCGCGAAATCTTCCACATTGCGCAAGACTGCCGCTACAGCGACTGTACCCACACGGGGGAGCCCGGCTGTGCGGTCTATGAAGCAGCATTGGACGGGCGTATCGCCCCCAGCCGCTACGAGTCGTACCTCTCTATGTTGGGCGACTGCACTGAGAGCAAATACCGATAGTTTTCAGCCCTAAAAGTGCCCCAAAAGACCATAAAAGTGTTAAAAGTTTATAAAAATTACCCCCCCCCCGTATTCTGAACAATCATTCGGTTTTATTTTCGTATCTTTGCATCGAATTTAGCTTAACAATTGGATTTGGTTTTTATTGGTTAGCATTCTTTGGAGCAGCTAAATGGTACTCTAAATCGTTTTCTGCTCCGCTGACTGAGAAGGTAAGGCATTGTCGGGAGACAGTGCCTGCTTTTTGTTTTTACCCCATTTTGCAAAGCCAAAATAGCATAATGTAAAAAATAGCAGAGAAAATCGGTAAATGTTTGCAGGTTTCATAGTTTTTTTGTAATTTTGCACTCGCTTTTGGGAACATAACCACAAAGCACGCCAACAAAGTTAATCTCATAAACAATTCTAATAAACAACAAACACTATGACAAAAGTAGGAATTAACGGCTTCGGCCGTATCGGACGCTTCGTTTTCCGCGCCGCACAAACTCGTAACGACATTGAAATCGTTGGTATCAACGACCTCTGCCCGGTTGATTACTTGGCTTACATGCTGAAGTACGACACGATGCACGGTCAGTTCGAGGGCACCATCGAGGCAGATGTAGAGAACAGCAAACTGATTGTAAACGGCAAGGCAATCCGCGTTACCGCATGCAAGGACCCCAACGAGTTGGCATGGAACGAGGTAGGCGCAGAGTATGTAGTAGAGTCCACCGGTTTGTTCTTGACCAAGGAGAAAGCACAGGCTCACATCAATGCAGGTGCAAAGTACGTAGTGATGTCTGCTCCTTCGAAGGACGACACTCCTATGTTCGTTTGCGGCGTGAACTTCGACAAGTATGAGAAGGGCACCCAGTTCGTATCGAACGCTTCTTGCACCACCAACTGCTTGGCTCCTATCGCTAAGGTGCTGAACGACAAGTTCGGTATCGTAAACGGCTTGATGACCACCGTTCACTCTACCACTGCTACCCAGAAGACCGTTGACGGTCCGTCGTTGAAAGACTGGCGTGGTGGTCGCGCAGCAAGCGGCAACATCATTCCTTCCAGCACCGGTGCTGCAAAAGCAGTAGGTAAAGTAATCCCTGAACTGAACGGCAAACTGACCGGTATCTCGATGCGTGTTCCGACTTTGGATGTATCGGTAGTTGACTTGACAGCAAACTTGGCTAAGCCCGCTACGAAAGAGGCTATCTGCGCTGCTATGAAAGAGGCTGCAGAGGGCGAGTTGAAGGGTGTACTCGGCTACACGGAGGATGCAGTGGTATCCAGCGACTTCCTCGGCTGCACGCTGACCTCTATCTTCGACGCTAACGCAGGTGTTTATTTGACCGACACCTTCGTAAAGGTTATCTCTTGGTACGACAACGAGATTGGCTACTCGAACAAAGTGCTCGACCTCATTGCTCACATGGCAAAAGTAAACGGCTAATCCTTGACCGCTTACCCATAAAAAAGAATCCCGGTACCTCGCGTATCGGGATTTCTTTTTGGAACGACCTGCGGTCGACCCGCGAAAGACCCGCGAAAGACCCGCGAAAGACCCGCGAAAAAATAGCGGGGTAGTTCCTGTTCACAAGGCATAAAAAACGGAGCAGACAGCGGCGTCTGCTCCGTTTTTATTATCGGAGAAAGCAGAACGAGGTTACTCTTTCACTGCCTTGAAGGACATGTCGAGCCCCTTCACCGAGTGGGTCAGTGCGCCCACGGAGATGAAGTCCACCCCGCAGACCGCATAGTCGCGCAATGTGTTGATGGTGATACCGCCCGAGGACTCTATCTCCATGTGGCGCCCTGCGGTCTTCTCCCATTCGCGGATAAGTGCCACCGCCTGCTTAGTGCGCTCAGGAGTGAAGTTGTCCAGCATGATACGGTCGGGAATGTTGGTCGCCAGCGCCTCGCGTATCTCGTCTTCGTTGCGCGTCTCTATCTCGATACGCAGGTCTTTGCCTTTCTCGCGGCAGTAGTCGCGGGCACGGGTGAGGGCATTGGTGATACCTCCGGCAAAGTCCACATGGTTGTCCTTCAAGAGAATCATGTCGAAGAGCCCGATACGATGGTTCATGCCGCCGCCAATCTTCACCGCCTCCTTCTCCAGATAGCGTAGTCCGGGCGTGGTCTTGCGCGTGTCGAGCACATGGCAGCCCGTGTCCTCGATGAGCGACTGGTAGCGGTGGGTCGTGGTAGCGATACCCGACATGCGCTGCATGATATTGAGCATGGTGCGCTCAATCTGCAAGAGCGACAACTCCTTCCCATACACTCGGAACGCCACATCGCCGGGCTTCACCGCTGCTCCGTCCTCCAAGTACTGCTCCATGCGGCACTCGGGGTCGAAATAGCGGATAATCTCCTTCGCGACCTCTACGCCCGCCAAGATACCTTCTTCCTTGATAATCAACTGCTGACACCCCATCTGAGTGGCAGGGATACAACTGAGCGAGGTATGGTCACCGTCGCGTATGTCTTCTTCAAACCAAAGCGCAATCAGTTTGCGCAATTCCTCTGTTTGCATGTTAAGTCAATGTTTAATTTTTAATGTTTAATTTTTAATTATTTGCGCTGCAGGGCTTACAAATTAAAAATTACTCACTACTTCTTTATTCTCTTATAGACTATCTTACCTACATAGTAGATTACCACCACACCTACAAGGGCTAAGATGATGATACTCAGTTCGTGGCTGTATTGGTTGATTAGGTCCGCCTGCCCATGTGCGATATAGCCGAGCAGCGCCAGCACCGTGTTCCAGATGAACGCCCCGAGGAAAGTGTAGAGCAGGAACTGCCCGAAGTGCATTTTCGCCAAACCCGCGGGGATACTGATGAGTTGGCGAATGCCCGGGATGAGTCGCCCGATGAAGGTGCTCACCTTGCCGTGGTCGTTGAAGTAGTTCTCCGCTTTTTGCACTTTCTCACTGCTGAGCAGGAGCAGGTGCCCCACGCGGCTGTCGGCGAACTTATAGATAATCGGTCGCCCGAGCCACATCGATAAGAGGTAGTTAATGACCGCACCCAACATCGCCCCCACGGTGCCAAAGAGCACTATCAGCGCCACATCCACAGGGTAGTTGCCCGTGGCGCAGAGCGCGCTGGTCGGCTCCGACGCCACATAGACGGCAGGCGGGATAACCACCTCACTCGGAAAGGGGATGAACGAAGACTCGATAGTCATCAGTGCCGTGATAGAGGCGTAGTTCATGTGCGCCGCATACCACGAAGTAACAGTTTCTACAAAAGACATTTCGTATTTGACTATTTAGATATTAGACCGCTCCGCTATCCGACCGCTTCGCTGAACGACTGATTTACCTTTCGAGACTATATCAGTCTGACAGCGAACGAAGCGAGCGGTCTTTTGTCTTTCAGCGTTAGCGGTCTTTCAAATTCTTATTTATCGTCTCAGCCAGCCTCCCCAGCGGCGTTGTGTGTTCTCATTAGACTCCTTTGCCGTGGGCACATCGTCATCGATGTGTATCACCACCTCATCGGCAGAAGGCGTATTTCTCCACTTGGGTTCACCAGCGCTCTCGCCATCGACAGAACTTGTCCCCACCGCTTGCAAGGTATCTTTCAGGTCGATGGTTACGGTCGGTTCGTCATCCTTGCGTTTCTCGGGGGTCTCGTAGTTTTGTCGGATAGCGTCTTGTATCGATTGCTCCTCGTCGTCGGTGTCTATCGTCGGCAGCCCATCCACCTCGTAGCCCGTAGCGATGATGGTTACGCGCACCTCATCGCCCAGCGTTTCGTCCAGCGCGGCACCCCACTGCACCTCCACATCATCGCCTATCTCGTCCACGAAGGCGTCGATTTGGTCTATCTCCTGCATTTGGATAGCATGCTCCGTGGAGCAGTAGAGTTGCAGCAGCAGGCGTTTGGCACCATGCACATCGTTAGTGTTCACCAGCGGCGAGTTGAGCGCGTCGTTAATGGCGTCGGTTATACGGGTCTCACCGCTGGCGCGACCTACATTCATAATCGCCACACCACCATCTTTGAGGGTGTTATAGACATCCGCAAAGTCGGTATTGATGATACCCGGAAGTGTGATGATTTCCGCAATGGCACGCGCTGCATTGGCTACCACATCGTTCGACTTCTCGAAGGCGTTGAGGAAAGAGAAATCGGGATAGATATCCTTCAGTTTCTCGTTGTTGATAATCAGCAGGGCGTCCACATGCTTCGCCAGTTTCGCCACGCCGACCATCGCCTTGTGTATCTTCTGCCCTTTCTCGAACTTGAAGGGAATGGTAACAATCCCCACGGTCAGGATACCCATCTCCTGCGCCACCTCTGCCACAATGGGCGACGCACCTGTACCCGTGCCACCACCCATGCCGGCTGCCACAAAGAGCATTTTCGTGCCGTCGTCGAGTGCCGTCTTGATGGCGTCGCGCGACTGCTCAGCATACTGACAGGCTACCTCAGGCTTGCCGCCTGCGCCTAATCCGGTACCTAACTGCAGTTTGGCGGGCACGGACAACTTGCTCATTGCCTGCCGGTCTGTATTGCAGACAAGGAAAGTAACATCTTGGATTCCCTGCTCATAAAGGTAGTTCACCGCGTTGCCGCCGCCACCACCTACGCCTACCACCTTGATAAGGCTATCCTGTACTAGCTCCAATGGGAGAGTGATTAGTTCTTCGTTCATAGTCATTTTATGTTGGGAACTTCGTGTTGAAAACTTTGTGTGTTTGACTCCGCTTCGCTCCGTGTACAGCCCGCAGGGCTTTCCTACACAGTTCTTATGGGTTCTGTTATTGTTCTGAGAAAAGGTCAATCAGTTTCTTCTTCGTTTCTCCTATCAGGCTCTCCGCCCCTTTAATGACGCGGTCTTGGTGCCGGTCGCGGTAGTCCTGCCCGAGCAAGATAGTCCCGACGAGGGGCGCATAGGTCGGCTCGAGGTATAGTGTCTCGGTGTCAGCCGTCAAAAGCAGGTCGTGCCCGCCATAGCGAACGGTGATAGCAGTGCGTCGTTGGATATAGTCGTCCACGCCGCGCAGCATACTCCCGCCGCCCGTGATATAGAGTGTGCGGATACGCCCCGCATAGGTATTCAGTTTCGCCAGCAGAGGGCTAAGTATCTCGTCTAATTTCTGTGCAATAGTCTCCGCCAGTTGCTCGCTCGTCAGCGAGAAATAGCCGCCCAATTCGGGGGCTGCGGGTATGCGCATGGTAACATTTTTCTCCACCTGCTCCGGCGAGGCATAGCCGTACTGCGTTTTCAGCAGTTCCGCCGTCTTCGCGCTCACACCTTGCTGTTCCAAGAAGCGGGTGATATGTGCGCCACCTTGGGGCACTACCTCGTTGCAGATATACTCGCCTTCCTTATAAACAGTCAGCGTGGTCGTCTGGTGCCCCATGTCCAGCACCGCGCAACCCTCGTCCAGTATCTTACTGCCGTCTTCGGCAGCAAACAGCGAGAGTAACACATCCGGACGCGGGAACAGGCTCTCTACCACCTTCTTCGCTTGCAGGAAGCACTTGCGGAGGTTGGAGTCTATCACCTTGTTGCCGTAGAAAGCATTGTAGTGCCCTTCCAGCACCGTAGCACTTTGTTTGTTAGGCATTTCTTCCTGCCGCACGCCGTCCAGCACATAGAAACTTGGCACAATGCCCAAGACTGCCAACTGCGGGTATTTGTTCTCTATCTTCTGCCGGCACTCCTCTTCCAACTCCTCCAGCATGGCGGCGGGTATCTCGCGCCGGCGCACTTGGTCGCGCTTCGCCATCACCTCCACCACCCCCATCGACTGCCCGCCCACGGAGCAGAACGCACTCGGTATCTCCTCCACGCCGATACGGTTTGCCAACAGGGTCAGCACCTTGCTGATGGCAAAACCCGTGTCAAGCGATTGGCGCACCACGCCAGACTCCACCGCACGAGGCTTCTCGTTGCACTCTTCTACCCCCAATACCCGAAAGAGTCCGTCCCCCACGCGCTGTGCAGCCATAGCACGCACGCCATTGCTTCCCAAATCCACTGCCACCAAAGGCAGTTCGGTCGCTTTCTGATATTTATTTCCTCGTTTTGCCATAGTCTTTATTCTTGGCTCCTGGTTCTTGGTTCCTTATTTTCCCGCCACCACCTGCCCCCGATACCGAAGGTCAAGGGTGCGATAACGGGGCTTCTCCATGCTTGCCGTGCGTTGATAGAAAACCTCGGCTTTCTCCATTTTCTCCTCATACCCTGCAAGGTCGCCTATCACCAGGTCTTCATGTTTTCCTTTCTGCTTGATACTCACTTGCTTAGGCGAGCGCACATCTATCGCCCTAACACGCTGCCGCCAATAGTCTTCCTCCTGCACCCACTCCGCGAAGTCCGCAAGGACCGTCGAAGCCATCTCAAAGCCCACTCGCCCTGTCGCGACGGGCACGGTGTCGTGCACGCTTGCCCGTATCGGCATTTTGCGGCGGTCGGTGTCCACATAGTACGCCTCATCCGCAGTAACCACCTTCAGCAGTGGCACGCGCTGCGTGATTCGGATACGCGCCGTGCCGTCCTCCGCGGTGTAGCATTCCGCTGTGCGCACCATCGGGTGCTGACGGATGATATTCTCCATATGTTGCAGGTTGATACGGTGAAGATACTCACCCACTGGGTAGGCGTTATGTTGCTTCAGTAGCGTAAATAACTCCTGCTCGCTCACATACGAACGCTCGTCCTCATCGGCTATTTTGCACACCAACTCCTTGCACTTTTCCTCCCGCTCCTTGCTCCTGCTCATCCCCACTGCTACCACCAGCAGGGCGAACAGTCCTACCACTACAAGCGATTTCAGTATGACAGATTTCAAATTCATAGGACCCACCCCAACCCTCCCCACAAGGGAGGGAGATTATTCATTAGTTTTGTATAACCGAGGTAACTCAGTCTTTCAGCGAAGCGGTCGGACAGCAAAGCGGTCTTTCAGCGCAGCGGTCCTTCATCCTGCAACGCCTCCGCTATCGGCTCCACCAGCCTATCTATATCCCCCGCACCAAGCGTGATAACTACCGCGGGCTTCTGCTCCTGCGCCTTCTGCCGCACGAAATCCGCCAACTCGTCCTTGGTAACTAACCACCGCTCCGGGCAGGTGAGCCGCTCCAGCAACATGCAGGAAGACACCCCTGGAATAGGCTCCTCACGCGCAGGATAAATCGGCAGCAACACCACCTCATCCAGCGTCGAGAGCACCTCCGCAAACTGCTCCGCAAAGTCTCGCGTGCGCGAATAAAGGTGAGGCTGAAACACACCTATCAAATGCCGGTCAGGGAACAAACGGCGTATCGAATCTATCGCGCTGCGAATCTCCTCAGGGTGGTGCGCATAGTCGTCCACATATGCCACCTCGGGCGTGTTCAAATGGATATTAAAACGCCTATAAACCCCACTAAATGAGTCTATTCCGTGCCGCAGTTCGTCCACGCGCACCCCGTTCAACCACGCCGCTGCCATCGCTGCCACTGCGTTCTCAATGTTCACCCACACGGGCACGCCTAAGTTCATATCCACTATCGTCTCTGTCGGCGTATGGAAGTCAAAACGGATATGCCCGTCCGCCACGCGGATGTTGTCGGCATAGAAGTCCGCCTCCTCCGTCGCGCTGTACGAATACACCTTCACCCCTTTCTTCGTCTTCGGCTGCAACGCAAGGCCTTTTTTCACAATCAGAGTACTCTTCACCAACGATGTAAACTCCTGAAATGCAGCAAGATACGCCTCCTCCGTGCCGTATATGTCAAGGTGGTCGGGGTCAGCAGAGGTAACTATCGCCATATAGGGCGTCAGTTGCAGGAACGAACGGTCGTACTCATCCGCCTCCACCACCACATAACTCGTGTCTTTCTGCATTAGCACATTCGAGTTGTAGTTGTTGCTTATTCCGCCCAAAAACGCGTTCGCGCCTATCTCCGACTGGTACATGATATGCGCCAGCATGGTCGAAGTCGTCGTCTTACCGTGGGTGCCCGCTACGCACAAAGCACGCATCTGCTTCGTTACCATCCCCAGCACCTCCGCACGCTTCTGTATCGAAAAACCGCCATGCAGCATATATTGATATATCGCGCAGTCATCGTGCACCGCAGGAGTGCGCACCACCAGCGTATGCTTCGGTGTCAACTCCACACGCTGCACATGCTCCACAAGGTCCGTGTAGTGCACCTCTATGCCCTCTTTCTCCAACTCCTTCGTCAGCGGCGAAACCGTCCGGTCATACCCCATAACCAAGAACCCCTGAGCCTTGAAATAACGCGCCAAAGCACTCATGCCGATGCCGCCGATACCTAAGAAGTAAAGAGATTGGATATCTTTGTAATCAATCATATATATTGATAATAAGTCTATTGGTCAACAAGAATAATAGGTTTTGTTTGGCTTTGCCCTTCTACTTTCAGCCTGCAAAGATACTGCTTTTTTTTGGAATACACAAGGGTTTCTCTAATTTTTTGTACTGACGCCTGTTTTTGCCCCGCCCGCCCACTATCCAAAAATGTACTATTATTAAGATACCCTTCCCCGAGACCGCGCAAAGACCGTATCGGAACATTATCGGAACATTACCGTAACATTATCGTAACATAAGCGAGACCATTACGAGACTTTCTGCAGACTCAAAAAGGTACGATTATTAAGATTTCGCCGAGATTCACCTATCGAAAAACCACCACAAAAGCAGGCAAAACGGTGTACCAAACTGATTTTATGCAAAGAACAGATTGTTTCGATAAAAATTATAACGAAACTACCACTTTGGCACAAAGTTTGTATAGGACGGAATAGTGGATAATCATCACGAACATCATAAATACAATAATATCAATGGAAACAACAGTAGATATTCGTGCGCTGCAGGAGCGTATTGAGCGCGAGAGTTCGTTTGTAGAGGCACTGACGATGGGTATGAACCAAGTGATTGTGGGGCAGAAACACCTCGTAGAGAGCCTGTTGATAGGACTGCTCAGCGACGGACATATCCTCCTCGAAGGCGTGCCCGGACTCGCAAAAACCTTGGCTATCAAGACATTAGCAGACCTTATCAAGGCGGACTTCTCCCGTATTCAGTTCACGCCCGACCTGCTGCCTGCCGATGTGGTAGGTACGCAGATTTACTCGCAGAAGACCGAGGAGTTTCACATCAAGAAAGGCCCCATCTTCGCGAACTTCGTGCTCGCAGATGAGATTAACCGTGCACCCGCGAAGGTGCAGTCGGCGTTGCTCGAAGCCATGCAGGAGCGGCAAATCACCATCGGCGATGAGACCTTCCCGCTGGGAGACCCCTTCCTCGTACTCGCTACGCAGAACCCCATAGAGCAAGAGGGTACTTACCCCCTGCCCGAAGCGCAGACCGACCGTTTCATGCTCAAGGTGGTTATCGGCTACCCGAAGAAAGAGGAGGAGCAACAGATCATCCGGCAGAACATCGGCGGGAAGAAAGCACGCGTGCTGCCCATCCTCTCTACTGACGATATCAAGAAGGCCCGCGAGATAGTCAACGAGGTATATTTGGACGAGAAGATTGAGCGCTATATCGTTGATATAGTGTTCGCTACGCGTACGCCCGAGGACTATGGATTGAAGAACCTGAAACCGATGATACAGTTCGGTGGCTCGCCCCGTGCCAGCATCAACTTAGCGCGTGCAGCGCGTGCCTACGCCTTCATCCACCGTCGCGGCTATGTCATCCCGGAGGATGTGCGCGCAGTATGCTACGATGTGCTCCGCCACCGTATCGGCTTGACCTACGAGGCAGAGGCAAACAACATGACCACAGAAGATGTGATAACCGAAGTGCTGAACGCAGTCCAAGTGCCGTAAAGGAGACCGTCTTACGACTGAAAGACCGCGCTTCGCGCTGAAAGACAAAAGACCGCTCACTACGTTCGCTGAAAGACTGATATGGTGGCAGATGGCGAATAAGTCGGACAGCGAAGCGGTCATACAGTGAAACGGTCGGACAGCGAAGCGGTCAAAAAATCAAACAAAGTGTTATGACCCAAGAGGAGTTACTAAATAGGGTACGGAAGATAGAGATTAAGGCGCGGGGGCTGAGCCGAAACATCTTCGCGGGCGAGTACCACTCGCAGTTCAAGGGGCGCGGTATGGCGTTCTCAGAAGTGCGCGAGTACCAGCCCGGGGACGATGTGCGGTCTATTGATTGGAATGTTACCGCGCGCCTGAACAAGCCGTATATCAAGGTGTTCGAGGAAGAGCGCGAGATGACGGTAATGCTCTTGGTGGATGTGTCCGGCAGTAGAAACTTCGGTACCCTGAGCGAAACCAAACGCGACAGGATGGCAGAGGTGGCTGCCACACTGGCGTTCTCTACCATTGCCAACAACGACAAGGTGGGCGTCATCTTCTTCTCCGACCACATAGAGAAGTACATCCCCGCCAAGAAAGGGAAGTCACATGTGCTCCATATCATCCGCGAGTTGCTTTCGTTTGAGCCTGAATCCGCAGGCACGGACATCAACGGCGCGCTACAGTATTTCGCCAATGCGCAGAAACGCCGCTGCACCGCCTTCCTCATCTCCGATTGCATGGACGAGACCTTTACACGAGAGACAGATAGCCTACGGATTGGGATGCTGCCCGTCGCGATAGCCGCACACAAGCACGACTTGAATGTGGTGCAGATTTACGACCGCCGAGATGCAGAGATGCCCGATGTGGGGTTGCTGAAGGTGAAGGATGCCGAGACAGGCGAGCGCCTTTGGGTAGATACCGCGATGGAGCAAGTACGCAACGACTACGCCCGCGCATGGCAACGCCAACAGAGTCTGCTCGAGAACCTCTTCATCCGCACAGGAGTCAACAGTATCTCCATCCGCACTGATGAAGACTATGTGAAAGCACTGATGAGACTGTTTAGATAACGACTGAAAGACCGCGCTGACGCGCTGAAAGACAAATGACCGCTCACTTCGTTCGCTGAAAGACGGATATACAATCGGATAGTAATTAAGTCGGACAACGAAGCGGTCGGACAGCCGAAGGCGGTCAATAAGTCAAATACAATCTGATATGAATCTTTTATTAGCAATAATCGTTTCTGCTGCCATCGATTCTACGGCAATCTACATCGGCGACCAGACAGACATGCACCTGCGTACGACGATAGAGTCGACGGAGCAAGTAGCATTGCCTCGCTACGGAGAGACGCTTATCGACGGCATCGAGATAGTAGAGCGCACAGGCGTGGATACCACGGTGCTACAAGACGGAAGAGTGCAACTCAATCAAACTCTGACGCTGACATCGTTCAGCGACTCGCTTTTCTTCATTCCGCCACAACCTTTCGTGAGCGGAGAAGACACGCTGTGGTCCGACGGCATGTCGCTGAATGTGGTACAGCCCTTCGAGATAGACACCACGCTTGCCATCACCGACATCAAGCCCTTGCAGCGTGCGCCGATATGGTGGTGGGGAATCATACGATGGGTACTGCTCGCAATAGGCTGTATCCTGCTTGGCATCGGGGCATGGTACTTTATCAAATGGGCAATGCACCGCAAGAAAGGCGGTGAGTTGCAGTTGGCGGAGGTAGAGAAACGCCCTGCCGAGGAAGTGGCATTGGAGAAACTCGATAAAATAAAAGCGGAGAAGATTTGGCAGGAAGGCAAAGTAAAGGAGTACCATACCGAGTTGACGGATGTCATCCGTGAATATATCGGTCGCCGCTATGAGGTAAAGAGCACCGAAAAGACCAGCGACGAGACGCTGCGAGAACTCAAGCCGCTGATGGGAGAGCAAAAAGAACTGTTTGAGCGACTCCGAAAGATGCTCTCGCTCGCTGACTTGGTGAAATTCGCCAAATGGCACACTACCCCCGATGAGAACGAGAGCGCGCTGCTGACTGCCTACGATTTCGTACACGAGACCACCGCTGCCCCCACCGAAGGCGAACAGAAAGAAGAGGAAGATATGTTCACGCTGGAAAAGAGCCACTAATCACTAACCACTAACCACTGACCACTAATCACTAACCACAAACAATGTCATTCGCAAGTCCCGGATATTTGTTTCTGCTACTGTTCCTGATACCCGTCGTGGGATGGTATGTCTATGAGTTGCACAAGGCGGATGCCAGTGTGCAGATGTCGTCTGCCACTACGCTGAAAAAGAGTATGCGTTCATGGCGAGTGTACTTGCTGCATGTGCCGTTTGTGCTGCGTGTAGCGGCTATCACGCTGCTCTCCATTGCGCTGGCGCGGCCGCAACTGACCAACCGCTGGTCGTCGGAGTCCACCGAGGGTATCGACATCATGATGGCACTCGACATCTCGGGTACCATGCAGGCAGAAGACCTGAAGCCCAACCGATTGGAAGCCGCCAAGCAGGTAGCGTCAGACTTTGTCATCGCGCGTCCCAACGATCAGATTGGATTGGTCGTCTTTGCCGGCGAGAGTTTCACACAATGCCCGCTCACGACCGACCACGCAGTGTTGGTTAATCTCTTCAAATCGGTGAAGTTCGGCATGATAGAGGACGGCACCGCCATCGGATTAGGTTTGGCAAATGCTGTCAATCGCATGAAGGACTCGCCCACGAAGTCGAAAGTAGTCATCCTGCTCACCGACGGTTCAAACAACCGCGGCGATATCGACCCAATGACGGCAGCGGAGATAGCCAAGACCTTCGGCATCCGCGTGTACGCCGTAGGCGTGGGCTCGCACGGGCAGGCGCGCGTACCCGTGCAGACACCCGTGGGCGTACAATATATGATGATGGACAGCGAGTTCGATGAGAATACGCTCCAGAACATCGCTACTACCACCGGCGGGCAGTACTTCCGCGCAACGGACAACAACAGTCTGAAGCAGATTTACGAGCAGATAGACCAATTGGAAAAGACCAAACTGCGGGTACGCGAGTATGCCAAGCATACCGACACCTTTGCACCTTTCCTTGTGGCTGCACTCCTTTGTTTGTTGGCAGAAATCCTGCTACGCTACTTCGTCCTGCGGACAATAAGCAACTAACCGACCGCGCTACGCGCTGAGAGATCGTCTTACGACTGAAAGACAAAAGACCGTTCACTTCGTTCACTGTCAGACAGTTATACAATCGAATAGTAATTAAGTCGTTCAGCGGAGCGGTCGGACAATGCAACGGTCATTCAGCGAAGCGGTCTAAAAGTCAAATGGTCAAATAGATAAATAGTCAAATAGTCCAATAATATATGTTTCGTTTTGCCAATATAGATATGCTATGGTTGCTGGCATTCGTGCCGGTGATGGTGATAGCGTATGTCCTTTACACGCGCCGCAAGCGTCGTCAGTTGGAGGCGTTTGGCGACCCTGCGTTGGTGGAGGCACTGATGCCCAATGCGTCGCGAGTACGCCCCACTGTGAAGTTCAGCCTGCTTATGCTGGCGTATGTGTTGCTGTGTATCGCTGTGGCGCGGCCGCAGTACGGGCAACGCGAGGAGACACATAAACGACAAGGTATTGAGGCAATAATTGCCCTCGACATATCCAACTCCATGCTGGCGGAGGATGTGGTGCCGAACCGCCTCGACAGAGCTAAGCAGATGCTGAGCAAGATGATAGACCGGATGGTGGACGACAAGGTCGGTTTAGTAGTGTTTGCCGGCGAAGCCTTCACCCAACTGCCTATCACTTGCGACTATGTCTCGGCTAAGATGTTCCTCTCGAACATTGACCCGAGCCTTATAAAGACCCAAGGCACGGCTATCGGCGATGCACTCTCTACCTCTATCCGCGCCTTCGGCAGCGAGGAGACAGATGCCGGACGGGCAATAGTGCTCATCACCGACGGCGAGAACCACGAAGACGACGCTGTGGCAGTGGCAACACGCGCCAAAGAGATGGGTATCAAGGTGATAGTGATTGGTATCGGCAAACCCGAAGGAGCACCTATTCCCATCCCGGGCACCAACGACTTTCGCAAAGACCGGCAGGGTACTGTAGTGGTGTCGCGCCTGAACGAAGACATGTGCCGCGAGATAGCGCAGGCAGGCAATGGTATCTATGTCCGTTGCGACAACACCAACACCGCCATGCGCACCCTTGAGAAAGAATTAGACACCCTCGCGACAGCGGAGTTGGAGACACAAGTCTTCACCGACTACAACGAGCAGTTCCAGACCTTTGCCCTATTGGCATTGCTGGTACTTATCATTGACTTCTTCATCTTCAACCGCAAGAACAAATCGCTCACACGAATCAATATCTTTGAACGGTCATGAAAAAGATTATCAACATAGTATGCCTATCTTTCATGCTGCTGACGATGGTGGCAAGTCCACTGTATGCGCAGAAGGAGTCCGGCAAGGTATTTCGCGGCAATAAGGAGTACGAGAAACAAGACTACACTGCTGCCGAGGTGGAGTATCGCCGAGGCATAGAAGCCAACAAAGAGTCATTTGAGGCACACTACAACTTAGGCAATGCCCTCTTCCGACAGGAGAAATACCCCGAAGCGCAGGCTGAGTTCGAGAAGGCCGCATCTTTGTTACCCAAGGAGGACAAAGCCAACAGGGCAGCCACATTCCACAACATAGGCAACGCGTTCTTTGCACAGGAGCAATACGAGAAAGCCATCGAGGCATACAAAGAAGCTTTGCGCAACAATCCCAAGGACGATGATACACGCTACAACCTCGTGAAAGCCATGGAGATGCTGAAGAAGCAACAACAGCAGCAACAGCAGCAACAGCAAAATCAACAACAAAATCAGAAAGACCAACAGCAACAACAAAAGGAGCAACAGCAGCAAGAAAAACAGAATCAGCAGAACCAAAATCAACAAGAGCAACAACAGAATCAACAGCAAGAGCAGCAACAAGCCGAGGCACAGGAGCAAGACCAAAAGATGGACAAAGAGACCGCGGAGCAGATTCTGCAAGCACTTGAGCAAGACGAGCAAGAGACCCAAGAGAAACTACAACGCCAGCAAGGCACCAAACGCCGCGTAGAGAAAGATTGGTAATATGAAACAAACGGCTAAAATACTATTTTTGTTGCACTGCGCGCTATGCACGGTGCTTCTCCCTGTGATGGCAGAGGATGCGGTGGAGTTTCGCGCACAAGCGCCTGCCCAAGTCATCGTAGGCAAACCTTTCCAACTCACCTACACCGTCAATCAGCGTGCGCGCGACTTGAGAGCCCCCGAGATGTCGGATTTCGAGGTGTTGGCAGGTCCCTACACCTCGACATCGAGTTCCACCTCCTTCGTTAACGGCAAGCGCACCTCCACCTACACACAGACCTACACCTATACGCTGTTGGCGCAGCGCGAAGGCACCTTCACCATCCCGCCCGCCAACATCAAGGTGAGCGGTGAGAAATATCAGTCCAACGGTGTGCGTATCACCGTCCTACCGCCTGATGAGCAACCTGCTACGGGCACATCGCAAGGCGGCAACGCACAGCAGAGCATACCCTCGCAGCAATCCGCTTCCGACGGAAGTATCACCTCGGAAAACCTCTTCATCCGCACCATCGTCAGCAAGACGCGCGTCCACGAGCAGGAAGCCATTTTGCTCTCCTACAAACTCTATTTCGCCGGTGTGGATGTGGCGCAGTTTACCAACAACACGAAGATTCCCGAGTTCACGGGTTTCTTGAAACAAGACCTTGAACAGGGCGATATACAGACTGAGTTGGAGCACTACAACGGCAGAAACTACCAGACGGCTGTGCTCTACCGCACGCTGCTCTACCCCCAGCATTCGGGCGACATACAGATAGACCCTGCTACCTTCGAGGCGGTGCTACGCGTGCAGACTCGCGCCCGCGCCCAAGTGCGCAGTATTTTTGATGACTTCTTCGGCACCTACACCAATGTTACGAAGACACTCAAAGCCCCCGGGACAACCATCCATGTGGAGGCATTGCCCAAAGGGAAACCCGCTGGGTTTGCAGGCGGCGTAGGGCAGTTCACCCTCTCATCGAACATCTCGCAGACGGAGATGCAAGCGAACGAAGCGGTAACGCTGAAACTGACTATCCAAGGCACGGGCAACATGAAGTTGCTCAAGACGCCGACGGTGGATTGGCCCGATGGTTTCGAGCCCTACGACCCGAAGGTAACCAACAACTTCAAGACCACGGCGGCAGGCATGTCCGGCAGCAAGACGATAGAGTATTTGGCTATCCCGCGCGCTGCAGGCGAGTACACCATTCCACCGATTACCTTTGCCTACTACGACACGCAGGAGGACGCCTACAAGACGCTCTCCACGCCCGAATATTCCCTGCGCGTGCAGCGCGGTGTGGGCGAAGAGGCAGGGACACCCGTGGTGAACAACTATGTGAACAAAGAGGACATCAAGACCCTCGGTACGGACATCCGCTACATCTACACAGGTGAAGTGGCGGCTGCTGCGCCCTCTAACCCCTCTGCTGCGATAGTGTGTCAATACGCTTGGGCGGGATATGTGCTGCCGCTGCTGATTGCCTGCCTGCTCTTTGCCATCTTCCACAAGCGTATCCAAGAGAATGCGGATACCACACGCGTGCGCTCGAAGCGGGCGAACAAAGTGGCACAGAAGCGGCTGAAGAAAGCGGCACAACTGATGAAGAAAGGGGAGAGCGAGGCGTTCTACACCGAAATAGAGCGGGCGCTATGGATGTACCTGAGCGACCGACTGAGCGTGCCGACGGCAGACCTCAACAAGGACAACATCGCCTCCATCCTGCGTGGGAAGGGCGTGGGCGAAGAGATTATCGCCGAGGTCAACCGCGTGCTTTCTGATGCGGAGTTTGCCCGCTATGCCCCCTCAGCGGCGCAAAGCAAAGAGCAACTCTACTCCGCCGCCACGCAAATCATTGATCAACTGGAAAGCAAAGCCTGAAGTAATTTACGAATTACAATTTACAATTTACGATTTATTTGCTGACTACTAACCCAACAACATGAAAAAGTCTTTTCCAATACTGATTGCCACTTGCCTGTCGTTCCTCGTCCTCTGCCCTGTATCGGCTCAAACCACCTTTTCCGACGCCAATGCGCTCTACGCCGAGGGTGAGTATGCGGAGGCAGCCGAGGCATATCGCGCCCTCATCACCGAGTACCCTGCGGAAAGCAACCGCGAGGCGTTGGCGTATCTGCAATACAACTTAGGCAATGCCTGCTTCAAGCAGGGGGAGTTGGCGCAGGCTATCCTCGCCTACGAGCGGGCACTGCGACTCAAGCCCAACTTCAAAGACGCGAAGTACAACCTTGCGTTCGCACAGTCGAAGATTATCGACAACATCTCCGACACGCAGGCGTTCTTCCTGAGCAATTGGGCAAAAGCCTTCCGCAACCTGCTGCCAGAGAACACATGGCTTTGGCTCAGCATCGGGCTGTTCGTGCTCTTCCTTGCAGGGACGATGGTGTTCCTGCTCGGGCATGCGACCATTCTCCGCAAGACGGCATTCCACATCGGCTGGGTTGCCCTGTTATTTTGTATCTGGAGCGGTGCGAATGCCGCCTCGCTCCACCGCCGCGACGCTGCCCGCGCCGAGGCCATCATCACGCAGGGTGTGGTGAATGCCAAGTCCTCGCCCGACCGCTCCGGCACTGACCTCTTCACCGTTCACGAGGGGACAAAAGTGGAGATTCGCGAGACGCTCGGCACATGGTGCAACATCCGCGTGGGGAACAACGAGGGCTGGATGTTGCTCAACCACCTTGAGCGAATCTAATCGCCCGCAAAAAGTACTTTTGGAATTGGGTTCGATCTGCGGTCGACCCGCGAGAGACCCGCGAAAGACCCGCAAAAAAAAATCGGTGGCATTTGCATGCTACCGATTCTTTTCTTCGGTTCATTCAAAGGGCTCAGCGTAGGTACATCCTTCGCGCCATCTGGAGCAACCGTATCGAGTGTGTCCACGCACGACCACCCCTTTGCGACATACCGGGCAGAGCATGCCCGCTTTGTTGGTCTTTACCTCCCGGACCACCTCTCCCGTCATCTGTTTCAGTTCGTCCAAGAACTGCTGTGCCGTGTATTCGCCTCGCTCTATCTCCCTCAATTTCTTTTCCCATCGTCCTGTCAGTTCGGCAGATTTGAGCAGCGGGGAGATGATGGTGTGGATGAGTTCGACCCCGATATCGGTGGCGCGCAGGGACTTGCCTTTTTTCACGATATAGTTTCGCTGGTAGAGTTTCTCGATGATAGCCGCACGTGTGGATGGTCTTCCTATGCCGTTCTCCTTCATGGCGTCGCGGAGTTCTTCGTCGTCAACGGTCTTTCCAGCTGTCTCCATGGCACGGAGCAAGGTCGCCTCGGTGTAGTATTTGGGTGGTGTTGTGGTCTTTTCCTGCAACCGGGGAGTGTGCGCTCCGCTCTCACCTTTGACGAAAGCAGGGAGGGACTTGCTTGCTGCCTCTTCGTTGTCGGGAGAGTCTGTGTCTTCATTGACTTTTTCGCCAGCAAAGACCTCTCTCCATCCGGCTTTGAGCACCTGTCTGCCAGTAACCTTGAAGGAATAGGTTTCTTCTTTTTGCATTTGGGCGCTATCCGCAGGCGAGAAGTCAGCATTCGCTGTTACTTCTGCCATGACCGTAGTGTTGCTGACCTCGCAATCGGGGTAGAAAGCAGCAATGAAACGGAGCGCCACGAGGTCGAAGACCTTGCGCTCCTCTTTGGTCAGGTTGTCCGGACGCTGACCTGTGGGGATGATGGCATGGTGGTCGGTAACCTTCTTATTATCAAATACTTTCTTGGATTTACGAAGGGATGAATCGGTTTTTCCACCGTCTGCTTTCAGTCCCAAGAGCGGCGCAATCTGAGGGAAATAGTCCTTGATACCCTGTAAGGTGGCAGGCACCTTGGGATAGAGGTCATCGGGCAGGTAGGTGGTATCCACGCGAGGATAGGTGGTAACGCGTTTCTCGTAGAGAGACTGGATGAGTTTAAGGGTCTGGTCAGCAGAGAAAGAAAACTTCTTATTGCACTCCACTTGCAGACTGGTGAGGTCAAAGAGTTTGGGTGCGGACTCAGTGCCTTTCTTCTTCTCTACGGAAGTGATAATCAGAGGGTTATCTTTTATAGCAGCGACTAATCGCTCTCCCTGTTCGAGCGAGGTGATAGCATACTCGTCTTCTTCCGCAGGCAACTGTGCAGTGAACAGCGTGTCGCGGTAGATGGTTTTCAACTCCCAATAGGTTTTGGGGACAAAACGCTCTATCTCGGCTTGCCTTTTGACGACAAGCGCCAAGGTGGGGGTCTGCACTCGCCCGATAGAAAGCACTTGTCTGCCCTTTCCTGCCCCGCGAGCGTAGCGTATGGTATATGCCCTCGTAGCGTTCATGCCCAGCAGCCAGTCGCCGATAGCTCGCATGAGCCCCGCCTCGTAGAGGCGTTGGTAGTCGGATTGGTCTTTGAGTTGTCGGAAACCTTCAGCAATCGCCTCCTCTGTCAGCGAACTGACCCAGAGGCGCTTCACCGGTACTTTGCAGCCCGCTTTTTGGTAAACCCATCGTTGTATCAGTTCCCCTTCTTGCCCGGCATCGCCGCAGTTGATGACCTCGTCGGCTTGTGCTATCAGAGACTTAATCACTTGAAACTGTTTGTGTACCCCTTCGTCTCCGCTAACCTTGATGGAGAAACGCTGTGGAATCATCGGCAGCGCGCTCAGGTTCCATCCTTTCCATTGTTCAGTGTACTCCTGCGGCTCCAAGAGAGCACAGAGATGTCCAAAGGTCCATGTTACGCAGTAGCCATTACCCTCATAATAGCCATCTCGGCGCTGATTAGCGCCGAGAACTTTTGCAATATACTGCCCAACGGAGGGCTTTTCTGCAACACAAACAATCATCTTATAGTCTCAGGAGAATTTCCCTTCTTCCTCTTACGAACAAGCCTTCGTCTTCCTCAGAATCCACAGAGGCGAATACTTGTCAGACGCTTTTGAGGGAAGGTATTTTATTTTCCTCCTCCGTAGCCGTAGCCATAACCGTAGCCATAGCCGTAGCCATAGCCATAGCCGGCGCGGGTATTTCTTACGCCGTTAAGGAGGCATGCCACATTCTTCATCTTCTTCTCCTCTATGATGCCGTTGATGAAGTCAATCATATCAATGGGGGTGTAGTTAGCGCGGCTCACGAACAGGGTCATATCGCAGATTCGGTTCAACAAGAAAGTATCGCTGACCATTGCCATAGGAGCGGTATCCACGATGATATACTCATAGCGCTTGCGCAACTCTATAAACAAGTCATCCAATCGGTCGTTCTGCAACAACTCGTTGGGGTTCGGAGGCACCACACCACAGGGTATCACATCCAGATTCTTGTGTTCACCAGAGGGCAAGATAGTATCATCAATAGTGAAAGTAGCGTCAGACAGATAGGATGTGAGGCAGCCCTTGTCATGCAAGCCAAAGTATTTGGCAAGCATAGGTTTACGGATATCCAAGCCGACGAGCACCACTTTCTTGCCCAAGATAGCCAGAGAGAGGGCGAGGTTGGAAGCGACATAGGACTTACCTTCACCGTTGATGCTGGAAGTAACCAAAATGACGGGCGACTTGATTTCAGCAGGAATCATGAAGCGCAGGTTTGTACGCAATTGACGGAACAACTCTGCAGAGACAGTCTTCTCTGCCTCGTGAATAGCGATATTCGCACCACGTGAGTTTTCTACGATTTGTCCCGCAAAGGGAGCATTCACCCTATTCTCGTAGTCTTTTGGGTCATGCAACTTATTGTCCATCAATTCTTTCAGATAAAGCAAGGCAGCGGGTATGCCCATGCCCAATACCAAGCATATCAGGGCCAGCATTTTCAGGCTCGGCTTTGCCGTGAGGGTATTCACTTTCGGTCTGTCTATCACGCGCACGGGCGTAGAGGTGGCTGCCAACATCAGCGCATTCTCTTCACGCTTTTGATACAGATAGAGATACAACTCTTCTTTCAATACTTGCTGACGCTTTATCTGCACATACTGACGCTCTTGAGAGGGCACATTCTTAATACGCGAGTTAAACTCAGAGTCGCGCTCCAACAATCCGTCCCTTGTAATGGTGAGGCTCTCGCGAACCGAACCAATGCTTGCGATAATGTTTTGGCGCATACTGAGCAATTGGTCGTTCAGCTGTTCAACAACAGGGTTCTCGTCAGTTGCCGTACGCAGAACGCGCATACGCTGCAGCAACATCTTGTTGTACTCGCTGATGAAAGAGGTGAGGGAGTTGTCCTCTATGCCCAAGTTAGCAGGCAGGAGGCTGAATCGCTTGGTTTCATCCTGCAAGAACTCTTCTATATAGTTTACCAAGTTTAGTTGCGTTTCTATACCTGCCAACTCTCGTTGCTCCATTGTATTGGTTTGAAGCACGAGTTTTGCTTCTTCCGACAAGTCTGTCAGTTTATTCTGGCTCTTATAGTCCGCTACCGCGTCTTCCGCTTCGCTCAGTTCATTGGTGATGATATTCAGTCGCTCGTTGATGAAAGCCGCTGTATTGGTAGCCATGCTGTTTTTGTCAGCCACGGTATTTTGGTTATACAGTTCTATGATGGTAGCGAGCAGTGCCTCATCTCTGCGGGGCATATCACTTGTCGTCTTCAAGTCAATGATGTTCGACTCTTTCTTACGGAGCGACACTGTTACTGCTTTCTGATATCCATCTACGACCCCTGCTTTCTGAACCGGACAATAGATAGAATAAGCCGAAGCGTCTTCGTTCCACGGTTTTCTCAGCGTCAGGGCAATCTTTCCCGCACAAGTAGAGATAGGCGCATCCAAGTCTGCCACTTTGGTGGTAGAGCGTTTGAAGCGTCCTACTTTCACTTTCACCTTATATCCGCCCTTGCGCATTTGCTTAATCTCCACACGGAAGCCTTTCTTTCGGCTTGCTTCCGTCAGTTGCACGGTATCCAAACGGAAGGTAGTAGCAGGGAATTCTCCCATCCACCTTAATCCATCTTTATAGCGGTGCGATTGCCATAGATTCAGTGCATCCAATGTCTGATACATCAAGTCGCGCGAAGTCAGCACTTCGACCTCATCGGCTGCCACTCCGTTCATGGTCAAACCGAACATATCCAACGCGCCGCCGCCTAATCCGTTAAAAATCTGCGAATCGCCGCCTTGTCGCAACATGATGGATGCTTGGGTCTGATACTTGGGGGTGGTGCGCAAGAAATACAACACGCCCAATCCGCCACAGAGTAGCACACCTATCACAAACCAATACCAATGACGCAGGCAAACGCCCAAAATTCGACGAATATCTATCTCTTGGTTGGTATTATTTTCCGAAGCCATAACTTTTGTTTGAAGATTAAAATAGGGATTAAGAAAATTTAGTTTACGATTAGGCGGTTAGACATCGAAACATTACCGCCTTTTCTTCGTTGGATTTATTTAGCAGCATTTACCACTGTTACTATCACCGTCGCCGTGCTTGCGAGGGTAGATACCATGCTCAGCCACAGACTGACATTGGTACTATTGATAGCACGCACTTTGTTCGGCGACACATATATCACATCATTCTGTTGTAGATAGTAGTAAGGCGAAGTGAATAACTCGTCCGAGTTCAGGTTGAGGCGATGAAACTCCAGTTTACCATTTGTCTCGCGCGTAATCAATATATTGTCTCTCTGACCATAGATGGACAAATCTCCTGCCGCACCAAGGGCATCCAAGAGTGTCATACGACCGTTAGGCATGGTATATTGCCCCGGACGATTTACTTCTCCCATCACCGTTACTTTGGCGTTAATTAGGCGCACGAGCACCATCGGGTCTTTCACCTGCTTGCTCAGTTTCTCCTCTAACACATCAGCCACCTCGGTAGTCTTCAAGCCCAATACACTCACACTGCCCAACACCGGAAACTCTATTTGTCCTGCGGCATCCACCAAATAATACTGCTGGCTCGGGGTCGTTGTCAGTTGGTCGGTTCCCGGATTGGAGAACACGACTGTAGGCAAGTTATAAGGCACCACTGCCTCCATATCCAACGCCGACACGGTGATAGCCAACGCGTCCCCTGCCTTAATAACAGGGTCTATCTGCGATTCAAATACTTTGTTTACGGAATCTGCTGTGGAACTATCCACTTCACGAAAATAAGTCATTTGCTTCTGCGTTACGCAACCGGCAAACGCACTCATAGCCAACAATAAGGATGCAATACGCCCAAATTTTCTCATATAGTATAAGGGTTTGTTTTTATAAAAGCGTGCAAAGGTACGACTTTTTTTTTAATTATGCAAACTTTTACGGAAATTTTTCATTATATTTGCACATTTCGCAAAAAAACACTACCTTTGCAGCGGATTTAGAATTGAGTTACCATTTAGAAAGATTGACGCTATGCTTCCGCAACAAGACTTGCAGAATATCAAACAGCGCTTCGGCATTATCGGCAACAGTCCGTTGCTCAACCGCGGCATAGAGATTGCGCTCCAAGTGGCAAAGACCGACCTCAGCGTCCTTGTAACGGGCGAATCGGGTGTCGGCAAAGAGCATTTCCCGAAGATTATCCATGCCTTCTCCGCCCGCAAGCACGGACCTTATTTTGCCATTAACTGCGGCGCCATCCCTGAGGGGACCATCGACTCCGAACTTTTCGGACACGAGAAAGGTGCTTTCACCGACGCCAAGGCAGAGCGCAAAGGCTACTTCGAGATAGCCAACGGCGGCACTCTCTTCCTCGATGAGGTGGGTGAGTTGCCTTTGCAGACGCAGGTGCGACTGCTGCGCGTATTGGAGACGGGTGAGTTCATCCGCATGGGGTCGAGCCAAGTGCAGAAGACCAATGTTCGCGTAGTCGCCGCCACCAACCTGAATATGCGCCGAGCCATCGAAGAAGGGCGTTTCCGAGAGGACCTCTACTACCGTCTCAACACGGTGGAGATTCGGGTGCCGGCTCTCCGAGACCGCAAAGAAGACATACCCTTGCTCTTTCGCAAGTTTGCCTCTGACTTCTGCAACCGCTATCAAATGCCGCCGCTCATGCTCGCGGAGGAAGCCACACGCATGCTCCAATCCTACTACTGGAACGGAAACATCCGCCAACTGAAGAACATTGCCGAACAGGTCTCCGTCATTGAGATGGACCACCATATCTCCGCCGACACACTGCGGCGGTATCTGCCTGATAACGAACGGCAAAGCGGATTAGTCCTTTCCTCCGCGGGCAGTAGCGCCAATGCAGGGAAAGACTATGCCCACGAAATAAGCCTGCTCTATAATATGGTGGTCAGACTGCAGCAGGAAATCTCCGACCTCAAGGCTCAACTGCATACGGCCACATCCTCTCCTTCCGCCTCGCTTCCGCAAACGTCTCACGCAGAGACGAACCTCGGAGTGAGCCTCAGTACACACCCCCACTCTTCCCACTCCAATGCAGAAGAGATACAGGAAGTGGAAGAGATACAAGACAGCGCTCAACCCTCAACCCTCAACGCTCCACTCTCCACCCCAAACCTTGAAGAGACGCAACGCGAGACTATCCTCCGCGTATTGGCGCAATGCAACGGCAACCGAAAACTCGCAGCCGAAAAGTTGGGTATCTCCGAGCGCACACTCTACCGCAAAATCAAAGAATACAACTTGTAGAAACCCATGTAGTTCTGCGGTCAATCACGTAGGATATACGTAGGATACACGTAGGATATACGTAGGATAACAGTGGGGATATACTACCTCAACCTTACCTCCGACTATCTGTTCACACACTTTTCGATTCAACAACCACTGCCCAATGGACAGACCAATACTTTTTCACTACATGCCCATTTTCAAATTTTCATATTTTCAAACTTTCAAATTAACCTTGATACTCTTGTTCTGCCTCTCTTCCTGCGCGGTGAGTATTAAGTTCAACGGAGCCAATATCGACTATTCCACCACTAAGAGTATCTCAGTAGCCGATTTTCCGAACAATGCGGCAATGGTCAATCCTTCGCTGAGCAATAACCTTTCAGAAGGTATTCGCGACCTTTTTCAGCGCCAAACGCGCTTGCAGGTGCTCCGCAAAGGTGGCGACCTCGAATTAGAAGGCGAAATCGTAGGATACGATATCACCGCCATGGCTATCTCTGCCGACTCCTACGCCTCAGAGACCAAACTCACAATCCGCGTCAAGGTGCACTTCACCAACAACATCCACCCCGAGGAGAGTTTTGACAAGACCTACACCGCGTTTCAGACCTTCGACTCTTCGCAAATGCTCTCTGATGTGCAAGATGAACTCTGCAACACCATGATAACCGAGATTGCAGAGAATATCTACAATGACACGGTTGCAAAGTGGTGATTGGGTATGAAAATGCTTAATCCATACGAAAATTAACGAAAAAACACAAATATATTTGGCAATATCAAAAAAAAAGTGTACCTTTGCACGCTAATTTTGGAATTATAGATTTAATAAATAGTAAAATCGTCGAATTATGTACATTTTCTTAACTATCCTTATCGTTATTGCAGCCATTCTGCTGACACTCCTTGTTTTAGTACAAAAAAGCAAAGGGGGAGGTTTGGCTTCGAGTTTTGCAACTGGAAACCAAGTAATGGGTGCTCCCAAGACCGCTGAGTTCTTGGAGAAAGCCAGTTGGACGCTGATTGCTGTCATCGTGGTATTGAGCGTGATAGCAGTAGGTGTCAGCAAAGGCAACCAAGGGACAGACCCGAGCGAGAGTGCTATCAAAGAGCAAGTGCAGCAAGCCGCAGAACAAATGGCTCCTGCTGCTCCTGCTGCTGATTTCGGGGAAGAAGAGCCCCTTGCAGAATAATTTTATTCACACTATGAGCAAACCGGGACAGCCTAACGAGTATTGTTGGGCTGTTCTTTTGGGTATCCTATGAAGACAAGTCGCACTATTCTCGTACTCTGCTTCTGGATTGTTTGTCTGACCTTTCCGCTTCTTTCGAGGGGAGAGGAGCGTTTCCGCGGAGCATGGATTGCCACCGTAGCGAATATCGACTGGCCCTCGCAGGAGGCGGTAGGCAACACCCTTCAGCAACAGTCGGAGATGATTTTCCTGCTTGACTCATTGCAGTCGCTGGGTATGAACGCCATCATCTTTCAAGTGCGCCCAACCGCCGACGCGCTCTACTACTCAGAGTTGGAGCCTGTGAGTCTGTGGCTGACGGGAGAGACGGGCAGTTGGGGTACTCAAATGCCTTATGACCCCCTGGAGTTTGTACTCCACGAAGCGCATGCGCGGGGAATAGAGGTGCATGTATGGCTGAATCCGTATCGGCTCACGCTCAAGGACTACCCCTTGCCGGAGAGCACGGCACAAATTCTGAAAGCCTGTGCTTTTCAATACAATAATCAGTGGTATCTCGACCCCGGGAAAGAGGACACACAGGCGTGGATTTGCATGGTGGTAAGCGATATCGTGTCGCGCTACGACATAGACGCAATCCATATGGATGACTATTTCTACCCCTATCCCGTGAAGGGTCAGCCTTTACCCGACCGCGATACTTACGATGCGAATCCTCGCGGTTTCAGCGATATCAACGATTGGCGACGGGATAATGTGAACACCATCATCCGCGAATTGCATACTGTTATCCATAGTCTGAAGCCCGAAGTGCAGTTCGGTATTTCACCTTTTGGAGTCTATCGCAATGACAGCACGCTTGGTATTCAGGCAGGCATGACTAACTACGATGACCTGTATGCTGACATTGTGCTATGGATGAAGGAGGGATGGATAGACTATGTAGTGCCGCAACTCTATTGGGAGATAGGCCGCAAAGGTGTGGATTATGCGACGCTTGCACATTGGTGGGCAGACAATAGTTATGGCTGCCGGTTGTATATCGGATTAGCGCCTTACCGTTTGATAGACCGTCCCAATGCCAAACAAAAAGGCGCGGCATGGGCTACGGGCAATGAGATTATGCGGCAACTGCGACTCAACGACAGCATTCCTGAGATACAAGGCGAGTGCTTCTACTCCACTCGCCCTCTGCTAAGAAACCCCCGCCACCTCTGCGACAGCATAATGCTATTTGATAAGTAAAAATTGCAAAAAGCGGGAAAAATTTGCGTATATCGGAAAAATGTTGTAATTTTGCGGGCAGAAAGAGGTTGGGTATTCAGAATACTCAGAGTACTCGGCACACTCAGAATACTCAGATTGCTCAGAATACTACTAAGAAAAACAATCAACATAAACATTTACAAGAACTATGATTTACTCGAAAGAGGTACAGAACATGTGCCAGGTAGCCAAGGGTCCTCATCACGGACCGGCTCCCATCCCCGAAGAGGGGAAGTGGGTGAAAGCCAAAGAGATTTCAGACATCTCGGGTATGACTCACGGTATTGGTTGGTGCGCACCGCAACAGGGTGCGTGCAAACTGAGTTTGAATGTAAAGAACGGCATCATCGAGGAGGCATTGGTAGAGACCATCGGCTGCTCGGGCATGACGCACTCTGCGGCTATGGCAGCGGAGATTCTGCCTGGCAAGACGCTTCTTGAGGCTTTGAACACCGACCTTGTATGCGACGCTATCAACACGGCGATGCGCGAGTTGTTCTTGCAGATTGTGTATGGTCGTACTCAGTCGGCATTCTCGGAGGGCGGTTTGGCAATCGGTGCTGGTTTGGAAGACCTTGGTAAGGGTTTGGTAAGCCAGTGCGGTACGCTGTTCTCCACGAAGGAGAAGGGGGTTCGCTACCTGCAACTGACCGAGGGCTACATCACCAAAGAGTTCCTCGACGAGGACAACGAGGTATGCGGTTACGAGTATGTGCACATGGGCAAGTTCATGGACGCTATCAAGAAAGGTGTGCCCGCAGAAGAGGCACTGAAGCAAGTAACCGGCACCTATGGTCGCACGACCGAGGAGCAGGGAGCCGTTAAATCCATTGACCCAAGAAAGGAGTAAGACTATGTTACGCGAAGTAAAATTTGAGTCCCAAGACCGCCGCGAGAAACAAGTTCTCGCCGCGCTGAACGCAAATGGTATTGCTTCTATCGAAGAGGCTGATCAGATTTGCGAGCAATATGGTTTAGACCCGTACATGACCTGCGAGGAGACGCAGCGTATCTGCTTTGAGAACGCGAAGTGGGCATACGTGGTAGGTAGTGCTATCGCGCTGAAGAAAGGCTGCACCAACGCAGCCGACGCAGCCGAGGCAATTGGTATCGGTCTGCAAGCCTTCTGCATTCCCGGCTCTGTAGCAGACGACCGCAAGGTAGGTATCGGGCATGGTAACTTGGCAGCGCGTCTGCTGCGCGAGGAGACGGAGTGCTTTGCCTTCTTGGCAGGGCACGAGAGTTTCGCTGCTGCAGAGGGTGCTATCAAGATTGCCGAGATGGCAAACAAAGTGCGTCAGAAACCGCTGCGTATCATCCTGAACGGTTTGGGCAAGGACGCAGCGATGATTATCAGCCGTATCAACGGTTTCACCTATGTGCAGACTGAGTTTGACTACTACACGGGTGAGTTGAAAGAGGTACGCCGCAAGGCATACAGCAACGGTCCCCGTGCGAAAGTGAACTGCTATGGTGCAGACGATGTTCGCGAGGGCGTTGCTATCATGTGGCACGAGAATGTGGATGTCAGCATCACGGGTAACTCCACCAACCCCACGCGTTTCCAGCACCCTGTTGCAGGCACCTACAAGAAAGAGCGCGTGCTGGCAGGCAAGCCTTACTTCTCGGTAGCATCGGGCGGCGGCACAGGTCGTACCTTGCACCCCGACAACATGGCAGCAGGTCCTGCTTCGTATGGTATGACCGACACGATGGGTCGTATGCACAGCGATGCACAGTTTGCCGGTTCGTCCAGCGTTCCTGCACACGTAGAGATGATGGGCTTCCTCGGTATCGGCAACAACCCCATGGTAGGTTGCACGGTGGCTTGCGCAGTGAATGTAGCACTCGCGCTGAAAAAGTAAGACAAAAAAAATCCGCAGGCAAAAGTCCTGCGGATTTTTTTTAATTACCTATATCCGAAGGCATCGACTTCTACATAGAACTGCGCGACGGATTCGGCGCGTGGGCTGGTGTTCTTGGAGATGTATTCATCGAGGTCGAAGTCGAGCGTGATGGTTTCTCCCTCGGGGGGTATTTGTGTGAGTAGCCAATGTTGCACATTGCATGGTTTGCCGGGTCCCCAGCCGCAGCGGTTGTACTTATAGGTGCCCGCCTGCTTATAGTTGTTCTTGTTGATTTCCCATACATGCCCTCGTTGTGCTAAGGGTTCTCCGTTCAGTCGGATGGTGTAGAAGTTCTCGTCGAACTCAGCGGGGTTGTTGGCACGGTATCCAGTTCTGCCGGGGAAGGTGCCTTTTGCGCCCGTGAGCGCGTCCTGCCCGTGTCCTGTGAAGCAGACACGGAAGAGCACTTTTTTGGTGCCGGCGGGTATTTGTAGCGTACGCATTCCTAATCGTTCGTCGGTTTCTATGCTATGGTTGGTGCCGAGGGAATCGGGTTGCACGCCGTACGCCCACGAGCGGTAGCCTGTGTTGCCTCCGTCGATGGTAGAGTCGTATATTTTGGCTTGCCATGCGGGTGTACCGTAGGGATTCACTTGCTGGTAGAAGTCAAAACGAAGGGAGACGGCATGTGCTTTTTTGTCGGTGGCGTCCCATCCGCAGTAAAAGATACGGAATTCGGTGTCTCCTGTGAGAATGGGTAGGAACTCTGTAACATTGATATAGTAGGTGCGCGACCATTGGCTATCGAAATATCCGCCATAGGGTGTGATACAACGGCTTATCTCCTGCCACTCGTCGGTCTGCTTGTTGTGCACCATGATTAGGGTTGTCATATCCCAGTCGGCGGGTCCGTCTCCCCATGCGCACATAGTATAGGAGAGTTGCGCCAATCCGAAGAGATGGTTATCTTCGGGGAACTGCAAGTGGAAACGATAGTCATCGTCTGCACTCCATCCGAAGAAGTTCAGTCGAATAGGTTCGGATGTCCCTACGGAGAAGTCGGGCGTACGGTTGTTGGCATAGGTGGTATCGGGTCCTATCCAACCGAGACTATCCACCTGCACGAGACGCGCGGGGTTTGATACTGCGGGTCCATCGGTGCTGCCATTGTTGGCAATTCTCATGCTGCAGCCTACCAACGCAGGCATTAAGAATAAAAGTAATAATCGCCTCATATTCTGCATAATTCGTTTAGTATTTGAGTTGTGTATCTTCCGCTTATCCACGGCTTATCATCGGCTTATCATTCCGACGCTGCAAAGGTACTGCTTTTTTTTGAAATAC
>JALFGC010000032.1 GCA_022777485.1 Bacteroidales bacterium | reverse complement strand
CTGCCAAATGGCGGCTATCGGTTGCCCGATAAAGGGCGACTTGAAGTACGGAGCCAAGCGGAGCAACCCCGATGGCGGTATCTCGCTCCACGCGCGCCAAGTAGCCTTCATACACCCCGTCAGCAAGCAGCCGACCACCATTACCGCCCCCGTCCCCGACGAAAGGCTTTGGCATGAACTATCCGCGAACTTGTCTTAAATCCTTAATCCATAATCCTTAATCCATAAAACCATGAAACACTTACTTTTAGGCGATGAAGCGATTGCTCAGGGCGCTATTGATGCCGGACTGAGCGGCGTGTATGCCTACCCGGGCACTCCCTCAACGGAGGTTACCGAGTACATCCAACTCCATGAAGCGAAGCGTACCACAACCGAGCCCATCTTCTGCCGTTGGGCAACCAACGAGAAGACCGCCATGGAAGGCGCGCTCGGCATGTCGTACATGGGCAAACGCGCATTGGTCTGCATGAAACATGTGGGTATGAATGTGTGCGCCGACGCGTTTATGAACGCGGCTATCACGGGCGTGAACGGCGGACTGGTAGTCCTCGCTGCCGACGACCCGAGCATGCACTCATCGCAAAACGAGCAGGACTCGCGCTTCTATGCGAAGTTCGCCATGATTCCCTGCTTCGAGCCCTCTAACCAGCAGGAGGCTTACGAGATGACGCGCCACGCTTTCGCGCTCAGCGAGGAGTTGCGCACACCCATCCTCCTGCGCGTTACCACCCGCATGGCGCACTCCCGCGCCGTGGTGGAGACTACCGATGAACTGCCGCGGCAGAACAAACTCTCGCTGCCGGAGAATGTGCAGCACTTCATCCTCCTGCCCGCTTTCGCAAAGAAGAACTACGCCGAACTGGTAGCGGCACAGCCTGTCTTCACTGCCAAGAGCGAGGAGTCGCCCTACAACACCTACACGCGCGGGGCAAACCCGAAGCGTGCCATCGTGGCAACGGGCATTGCCTACAACTACCTCATGGAGCAAGGCGAGCCCGACTGCACGGTGCTCAAGATAGCGCAATACCCCTTGCCCGCGCGCCTTATTGAGCAGATGGTGGCAGACGGCGCAGAGGAAGTGCTGGTGATGGAAGAGGGACAACCCGTAGTGGAAGAACTGCTCCGCGGCATGGTGCCCTCTACTGTGGCGGTGAAAGGACGCCTCACGGGTGCCCTGCCGCGCATGGGTGAACTGACCCCCGACGCCGTGCGCAAGGCACTGGGCATGGAGCCCCTGCCCGTGCGGGAAGCCGATAACTTAGTGGTCAGCCGACCGCCCGCACTCTGCCAAGGCTGCGGACACCGCGACATGTATGCCGCGCTCAACGAGGTGGCACGCGAGTACCCCTCGCCCCGTATCTTCGGCGACATAGGTTGCTACACCCTCGGCGCACTCTCGCCCTTCCATGCTATCCACGCCTGCGTGGAGATGGGTGCCTCGGTAACGATGGCAAAAGGCGCTGCCGACGCAGGACAACACCCCTCCATCGCCGTCATTGGCGACTCCACCTTCACCCACAGCGGCATGACAGGACTGCTCGACTGCGTCAACTCAAACGCGAATGTAGTGGTGCTCATCTCCGACAACCTGACTACAGGCATGACGGGCGGACAAGACTCTGCCGGCACAGGACGATTAGAGCAAATCTGTACGGGTTTAGGCGTAGCGCCCGAGCATGTGCGCGTGGTGGTGCCCCTACCGAAGAACATGGAGGAGATTAAGCAAGTCCTGCGCGAGGAAATCAACTACGCAGGCACCTCCGTTGTCATCGCCCGCCGCGAGTGTATCCAAACCCTAAAACGACACTTGAAGCAGAAAGCGACGAACCATTAACTATTTATCTTTTATCCTTAATCCTTTATCCAATAATGAAACGCGATATTATATTAGCCGGCGTAGGAGGACAAGGTATCCTCTCTATCGCCACGGTAATAGGCGAGGCGGCACTCGCCGAAGGGCTTTACTTAAAGCAAGCCGAGGTGCACGGCATGTCCCAGCGCGGCGGCGATGTGCAGTCGAACCTGCGTATCTCCACAGAGCCTATCCATTCGGATTTGATACCCCGCGGGGGTGCCGACTTGGTCATCTCGTTGGAGCCGATGGAGGCACTGCGCTATGTGGAGTACCTGAAACCTGACGGATGGATAGTAACCTCCTCGGTGCCGTTTGTGAACATCCCTAACTACCCCGAATTGGAGGAAGTGTTGGCGCATATCAAGGCGTTCCCCAACCATGTGCTGCTCGATGTGGAGGCGCTGGCGAAGAGCGTGGGCGCACCCGCACAGGCGGCGAACATGGTACTGCTCGGTGCCGCTATCCCCATGCTCGGTATTGAGCACGACAAGATGATTGCCGGCGTAGAGCGCGTCTTTGCCCGCAAAGGCGAAGCCATCGTCGCTACCAATGTGAAAGCCGTTGAGGCAGGGTTTAATAATTAAGAATTATGAATTAAGAATTAAGAGGGCATTGTTGTTTATTTTCTGAGCATGCGCCCTCTTAATTCATAATTCTTAATTCCAAATTAACAGCGCCCTCTTAATTCATAATTCTTAATTCTTAATTAGAAAAATGTTTCCCTTAGATAAACGATTAGTTGACCAGACATGTATCGACTTTGGTCTGCGCAATGCCCGTGAGTTGGGCAATGCGAGTATTCGCCAGTTGGTGGGTGTAGTGAAGGACATTGAGCGTGCTACGGGCGAGGAGTTTATCCACATGGAGTTGGGCGAGCCGGGGTTGCCCGCCGAGGCGGTGGGTATCGCTGCGGAGCACAAAGCGCTGAAAGAAGGTTGCGGCTCTCACTATCCGCTTATCACGGGTATTCCCGAGGTGAAGCACTGGGGCAGCGAGTTCGTGCGGGCATTCATCGGACTGGACATCCCGCCCGATTGTATCGTGCCCACGGTAGGCTCCATGCAGGCGGCGTTTGCGCTCAACCTGACCATCTCTCAGTTCGACAAAGAGCGCGACACGGTGCTCTTCATCGACCCCTGTTTCCCTGTGCAGAAACAGCAGTGCGCGGTCATCGGCGTGCGCGTGGAGGCGTTTGATGTGGCGGACTTCCGAGGTGAAGCCTTCGGAGAAGAACTGGAACGCCATTTCCAAACGGGGCGTATCGCCGCAGTGCTGTTCAGCAACCCGAACAACCCCTCGTGGATGTGTCTGACCGAACATGAGTTGGAAATCCTCGGACGCCTCGCCACACGCTACAATGTGATGGTGATAGAGGACTTGGCATATCTCAACATGGACTTCCGCGAGCAGCGCGGCATGCCTTACGAGCCGCCTTTCCAACCCACCGTAGGACGCTACACCAACAACTGCGTGCACATGATTTCCTGCTCCAAGATGTTCTCCTACGCAGGGCAGCGTGCCGCCATCGTAGCCATGAATCCCTACCTCGCACACCGCCCCTATCCCGCCTTGGCGGAGCGCTATCATAACGACGGCGAGTTCCTGCGCAACTTTGTCTATATCGTGCTCTACAGCCTCTCTTCGGGCGTTACCCACTCTGTCCAGCATGCCATGGCGGCAATGTTCAAGGCGGCGTGCCAAGGCAAGTTGCGCTTCGTGGAAAACACCCGCGAGTATGCACGCCGCGCACGCCGTATCAAGGAAATCATGGAGAAGAACGGCTTCCGTATCGTCTATGATAAGGACGCCGACGGACAGCCCGTGGGCGATGGCTTCTTCTTCACCTTCGGCTACCGCGACTGGACGGGAGAGCAGTTACTCAACAAACTGATTTACTATGGAGTATCTGCCATCACGCTCAGCAACACAGGGGCGCAGCGTGAGGGTATGCGCGGCTGCGCAAGCGCCATACGCGAAGACCAATACGAGGAACTCGACAGACGATTAGCCCTATTCAATAAAGAATATGAACATATGTGATTGTGTAAAATGGTCTGTTATACAGATAAAGGACTGTTCGTGGGATGCGGTGCAAGCAATGCTTCCGCTGGTCTCTGAGCAGCGACGCGAACAAGCGTTGCAGTATAAGCACGCCTTCGGGCAGTATGCTTGCCTGAAATCCTACCTGATGTTGCAGGACTTGCTGCGCGAGCACTACGGCATAGAGGGTGATTTGGTCTTTTCCTACAATGAACACGGGAAGCCCATGCTGAAAGAGGTGTCGAACATCCATTTCTCCATCTCGCATTGCAAGGAAGCCATCGCCGTTGCCGTCGCAGACAGACCCGTAGGCATTGATGTAGAGACGCTACGCATGCCATCGGAGGCTTTGGCAGAGAAGGTGATGGATAAGGGTGAAAAGTTGCGCTTTGACATTTCCGACACGCCGGAAGACTTCTTCACCGCGCTATGGACGGCCAAAGAGGCTGTGATGAAATGCAGAGGCACGGGGATTGTAATGGAGGAGTTGCCCGAGATCTTGTACAAGGTGAGGGATGAAATGATAATAGAGGCTACCCGTCCGTATCCCAATATCGTCTGCACGCTGTGCGTAAGCAATAAATAAGGACACGGAGGGGTGAAATTTACCCTCCGATAGAGAGTCGATACCATACCGACGGTCAGCCGACGGTCAGCCGACGGTCAACCGAGAGTCTAACGATAGCCTACCGCTACTGGCGGGCAGGTTATCGTTGTTTGTGCGCGCTGATGTCGGGAGTCTTTTTCTGTGCTCTACCCAGCACCAGCAGTTGGATACTATTGAAGATGTTTTGCCAGATGATGTAGGCGGCAGGTCCGAGCGCAGCGAGGGGGCATAGGTAGGTCTGTGCCATCCATACGCCCAAGGTGGTGTTTTTCTGTCCGAACGCTTGTCCTGCGGTTACCTTGCTCACGAAGGACATGTCGGTAGGCAGGTCGTCGCGAATAACTTCTGCACGATAGTCCTCTCCTTTGGAGGGGGCAGGGAAATGGTACCCAATCACCTTTCCGAGGAAGAACTGCAAGAGGCAAGTCAGTAACGCACCGACGAAGAGAAAGAGTATCGTCTGGCCGTTGAAACGGGTGGTCAGCATGGTGTGGGTGATGTCCGCCATAAGGATGATGAGCGTGCCGGCCCAGAGATAAAAAGGCACGGATACCCAGTTACGATGTAATGCAAATCGTTTGGATGAACCCTTATGCTCTTGCCACCCATTGTAGCCGATGCGCAGCAACCATGCAGCGAGAAACGGACCCAGCAACAGGGGACCCACCTTGCTGAGAATCAACCCGGCAGCGTGCCAAAATGTCATGTCTGCCATGGGGTTGACCATCGGGAAGAAAGCAGGGACGATGATGGCGGTGGCGATGTTGCTGAGCATAGTGAATGTGGTGAGGTTTTGTATCGAACCGCCCATCTTCCCTGCAATGATGGGAGCAGCCGTCGCGGTGGGCATTAGCACGCATATCATCAGTCCCTGCGCAATGGCGGCAATATCCAATCCATCGCGGCTGCTTTGCTTCCCCAATGCCATAATCCCATAATAGAGCCCGATAGCGATAGCGAGTTGCACAAACAGCACAATCCAGTGCCAACGGTGCAATCGCAAATCAAGCGGGTTTACCTTGCAAAAGGTGAAGAATAGCATGAGGAAAATCATCGGCGGCAAGAGGAACATCAGGTGCCGAAACAGCGGATACCCGACCACCCCGACCACCATTGCCAGCCAAAGGGCATGTTTATCAAGAAATCGTTTCATATGTTGGTCTTCTAATGGTTTATCATGCGTTGTCGAACAGGTTTAGGGAACATATCGGTAGCATTGAGAGGTGCTTGCCGTAACATGCCCGATACCGCCCTCCACATTGTCGTACAGTTGCACACCTTCCATGTTACCCATCTCGTCGAACATATCTTGCACATCCTCTACGATGTTTCCCATGCCGTTGTTATTGTTGGACTCTTCGGCAAAGTAATCGGGTGCATATCGGGACACATATTTCCCTTGCACCATCTTTGCCCAATGCAGGTACTCGTCGCGCGTTACCGTTTCCACGCTGAACACGATTGAATCTATCTCCGCCCAGATGGAATCGTACCCTATACGTTGAGGAGCGGGGTATTTGGGATTGCATTGCAGAGCCAGCAATTGGTATTGCGTCGGCTCGTGCGAAGCGGGTGCGTACAGCCCGAGAGAAGACCCGTAATAGCCTTTCGACAGGCTTTTATTGATTTCCTTACAGGTCAGGAATTGCATATCGCGGGAATAAATGTAGGAATAAGATTCATGCCAAATGTAATGAAAACAAGTATCAGGGTCTTGGTATTCCTCGTGGTTGGTAAGGTAAGTAGTGGCTTTGAACCGGTAGAAATGCGAGGTGTCGCCGCGATAAGCAGGCAGATTTACCTGAAAGCCGAGAAAACGGATGTCTCCTTCCTGATAGGAGTCGGGCAATACGGTGATGGTGGCCTGCGGTGCAAACGGTATCTGTTGAGAAACGCTTGCCACTTGCTGAAAACGAGGATGAGATACCCGAAAGGCGACCTGCTCACCTGCTCGTAACAGTTTGTCTGCCGTGAAAAAATACCCTGTCGCTCCGCCGTATTGCGCGATGGAGAAAGTGTCGGCATACATAGCCTGCCATTCGCCGTCGTCCACGCTCATTTCCACCTGTGCGTCGGGGAGGAAACGCGGATTATGATAGTAGAGGTAGTAGCCGTTCCACCCTCCCTCATGAAACATCGAATCCAGAGGCACGGTATCTTGGAAGAAGCGAGAACTATTCACATATAATCGCGGCCTCTCATCGGCATGGAGGATACCTGTCAAGACCAATTGCTCTTCCGTAACCTCGCCGCGGAAGGAAACGGGATGATAGAAGAAGTTGTTATCAGAGTCGCAGGCTGTGCAAGCAAATACGACAAGAAATACTATACATTGAACAAAGTGTTTCATACGTGCATGTTAGAACTTGAATGTATAACTGATACTTGGCAGAATAGGGAAGATGGAAACCTGATACAAGGTGCTCTCTGTGGCATCGGCAATCATCAGGTACGGATTAGCGTGGCAGTACACATTATATATAGAGATGTTGAGCAAGTGCTCTGCGTCCTTGCACCATGCGTACTTTCCCGACTCGTAGATGGCTTGATGTTTGGCGAGTTTCTCGGGGCGATTCCATATCTTGCGTTGCTGCTTGCGGGTAGGCTCCTGCTGACCCCATGCGGAGTACTTGTGCGGGAAATGGAAGTTAATGCCGAGGTCCAATCTATGATAATCAGGCATTCGGTAGTTGTTGCGCTCCTCAAAGTACTCCACTTCTTCGCCTAAGGTCGGGTCGTAGTAGTGTTGTGTAGCGAGGGTGGCGCGCGTACCCGTACCATAGACGAAGGTGCCCGCGAGGTCAATCCGCTTGTTGATTTGGTATTGCAGCGTGATACTCAGGTCGTGCTCGCGGTCGTACTTGGCGTGGAAGGGGCGCCCGAAGTTTATCTCCTGCCCTTCGCGGTTGAACTGCCGCATGGTGCGGCTCCATGTGTAGCCTATCCAACCGGTTACGGGACCCGTCTTGCGTTGCAACAACACCTCCACACCGTAACTCCAACCGTCGCCCATCACCACTTTGTCTTGCCATGTGGTGGACGACCCGAAGAACGACGCACCGTCTTTGTATTCCAACAGGTTGACCGACCGCTTGTAGTACCCCTCTACGCTCGCTTCCACTTGGTCTAAGATATTGTACGACAGTCCCGCCGCGACAATCATGGAGTGCATAGGGGCTATCTTGTCGGTTACGGGCACCCATAGGTCTGTCGGCAGCGACACATCGGAGTTGTTGAGCAGGTGGACATACTGCGTGGTGTAGGAGTAACTGGCTTTGAATGCCAAGTCCTTGTAAAGCAGTGCCCGCAAGCCTACGCGCGGCTCAATGGAGGGATAGACCTTGCCGTTGATACCATAGAGCGACCCGCGCACACCGATGTTCAGTTTCAGCCAACGCCACGGCGACCACTGGTCTTCGACATAGACTGCCGCCTCGTGCCCGTG
>JALFGC010000021.1 GCA_022777485.1 Bacteroidales bacterium | reverse complement strand
ACTGCTTTTGTGGGTGTTGCCCCTGTCGGCGCGTGTGCCGATAACACACCCCGATTTGGGAGAGCCGACGGGCATCGCGCCGGCGTATTTCGGACCGAATGCGTTTCCCGTACCCGAGATGCTGGACGGGCGCACACAGAGCCATCTCCGCTTAGAAATAGCGGGAGATGGCTACTTTGGTTATGAAGGAGATAAGACGGCAGACCTGTTTGCGAGGGCATATATCCCATTGTTTACAGAGCGGGTGAACCTGACGCTATGGATGCCTGTGCAAGAATGGTATAGTATGACCACAGGGCGGCAACACACCTGCCGTTTGCAAGACAGCATACCGATGGCGGGACATGAGGCGGGCGATGTATATGTCTCTACGGATATTCAACTGCTGAAAGCCCGCAAGTATGCGCCGGATATCACGCTCCGCGCAGCGATAAAGACTGCAAGCGGAGGTAGTTTCGAAAAAGCACGATACTACGATAACACAGGTTATTTCTTTGATATGAGCGTGGGCAAGTCGTTGTATTTTGGCAAAGGAAAGACCTTCCCGTATGCGGATGCAACGGATGCGAAAGTGGAGTTGCGTTTTGCGGGGTCAGCAGGCTTTCTCTGTTGGCAAACGGACAACGGGCGACAGAACGATGCGGTGATGTACGGATTGCAGATGTTGCTTAAATCTGAGTATGTGTCGCTGCGCGCAATATGGAGCGGCTATGCGGGTTGGGAAAAAGACGGCGACAGACCGATGACGATTAAGGTGCGTTTGGCAGGGCATGTCAAGGGCTTTGAACCTTTTGCCGAGTATCAGTATGGTATCAAGGACTATCCTTTCCACCAAGTGCGTGTAGGATTGGCATACGGAATAAATATCTTGAAGAAATGAGCGGTAGAGAATTAAAGATAATATGGGCAGGTGTATTTCTCTTGTGTGTTTGTGCATGGGCAAATGCTATGGATTCGGTAGCCGTCTCGGGGTTTTGGACGCGTTATTCCAAAACGCCGCGCTATGTAGCGGTAGATTCTATCTCGTTGCAGCGCAGAGCCACAGAGGAAGCAAAGAGAGTGCGTTTTATTTACAACGTGGATTTTGCTACATATTTTGACAATCGTGAGTACAAGGCTCCCTATCAGATTCCGCAAACCTTGCTCAATTTCCGCCTGTCACCCGAAATAGGAGTGCGTATTAATGATAGAGCAGGCGGTGTGCATGAGATGGTAGCGGGCGTGCGCTACACACAGCCGTTGGGAGGCAACTGGAGAGATATTCAGATAGCCCCCACTGCCTACTACCATTTTCAGTATCGTGGTTTCGATGTGGGGATGGGTGCCATCCCTTATGAGAATCGTATTGCTCCGCTGCCGGATTGGGTGATGTACGACTCATTGGTATATATGCATCCGAATATACAGGGGGCGTTGATGTCGTATCGCGACAAACGGGGTTATGTGGAGTTTTTGTGCGACTGGCGAAGCAGCCAAACAGTAGAACGCCGCGAGATGTTTCGGCTGGTGTTGGACGGACGGTATCAGTACAAATGGCTGATGACAGGCGGACTTTTCAGTCTAAATCATAAAGCAGGCTTTGCTGCGCCCAACCATGAGGCAGTAATGGACGACATTAACTTGAATGCCTTTGTCGGGGTCAATTTAAGTTCCTACACTCCGCTTGATTCCTTGTCTTTGCAGGTGGGTTATATTTTTGAATGGGAGCGCGATAGAGCCACCGATGAGAGCCTTTTCCCACAAGGGATGTTGGTGGAGTTGTATGCTCGCTGGTGGTTCCTTGGGTTAAAAAATACTTTCTATTACGGCGATAATCTGCAACCTTTCCGCGCACGCAACGCCTATTTCAATTTAGGCGACCCATTCTATCAGTCGCGATTGTACAATCGTACAGATTTGATAGTGTATCTGTATCGGAGCAGTTTTGTCAATTTCTATTTCTCATGGAATATGCACTACGACACATACCACCTGCAACATCAGCAACAGTTAATCGTGCGGTTTAATCTGGATGGTATTTGGCATAGGCATGGAGAATTACGAGGCTTGTTTGATAAATAAGATATATGAACAGAAGAGTGATGGGTAATATAGAATTGACTCGTATCCAAGTTGGTAACTTAATAAGTTATTTGCCTGTAGTAGGTGTCTTGGTGCTATTGGGGGCTATCCCATTTTTGTATGGCAATGTACAACGGATAGCACTCTATTGGATTGCCGCTACGTATCCGTTGGATTATATCTTGAATGCTCGCTGGCGAGGGTGGCGATGGACGCAAGCCAAGTGGACATATTTGGCGTTTATCGCCTTCTTTTGTTTGATTCCGATATGGCAATTGTTTGACCCGATTCGCACGTCGCTTTATCAGTTTACGATAGAGCGGTATATGCCATTTTTGGTGGTAGGAATATGTGGATTGGCAGGTATGACGGACAAACTTCGCATAGAATATGCGGCATGGGTAATGCTCAGCGTAAGTGCGGGTATTGTGGCGTATCTGCTATATAGGGCAGGACTACCGGACTTCGCAAATTTCGAAACATGGGCAAAGCATTTCAATCAATTGCGCGCTATGGAAGTGAATACCCACATGACGATTAACCTGTACTTCAACCTATCAATAGTATTGGGCTTGTACACTATTCTTCAAAGCAAGTATGCGTGGTGGGTGAAAGTGCTGACGGGTGTGATGATGTTGCCGATATTGTTTGCTTTTTCGTTTACAGAAGGACGCACCGGCGTATTGACGTTCTTGGGGATAGTGATGCTGACGCTGATGTATTATATGTTTTGGAAGCGCAGGTGGTGGCTGAGTATATGTATCATCGTGTTCGCGAGTGGCGCTGCCTTGTTCCTTTTGCAACGGGAGCGGTTTCAAGTGGCTGTAACGGAGGTAAACCCACGTATCTATATATGGAATGTAGCGGGAGAGGAGATTCAGGCGCATCCGTTATGGGGGCAAGGCGTGTGCTCAGCAAGGGAAGATTTTGTAAAGAGGGGATTAGCGAGCGAAGATTTCCAGAGACACTATGCACGTGGATTTCGTGCAGGAGAAGAACATCATCATGGAGTGGCAAAGATGGATATCATGCACCCGCATAATGCTGTATTAGAGACATGGACGCAGTTCGGAATTGTGGGCGTGTTATTACTATTGGCTTGTTGGGTACTGCCTTTGATCATGCGTTTAGGGCGCGAGCAGTTGTATGTAAACTTGTGTGTGTTTGCCTTTTTTATGCAAGCGATGTTTGAGTCGATGGGCAATAACCTGCCACCGATATTCCTCTGTATGATGGTGATACTTATTGATTATCATCATCAGTATCGTAAGCAACGACAGAAAGCGATTACTCCTGCTTGAGTTTCCCGAACCGCCCTTGGCGGAAGTCCTGCCACCCTCGGTAGCACATTCGTAGCGACTCCCATTTATGGACATGGTCGTAGAGAAAGATACGCTTGAGCATTTTGCGCAAGCGTTTTTTGTTGAATGTTTGGTATTGAGGATATAGTTGGCTGAGGCGGAGGTTGTTGCGCACCATGTAATAGTAGCGGAAAGGCGCATGGTCGCTGTACTGCTTCCTGAGGACTCCTGCTATACGTACCTCGCGCATCTCGCCTAACTGATGCTGCAAGAATGCATGGTTGATGATAACCACTTGTAACCCTAATTGATGGCAATGGAAGCAGTATTCGTTATCCACTTCGTCTATGAATAGTTCATCGCGGAAGCCATCTGTCTTTTGAAAGCCGAAGGCTGAGAGTAGGCAACCGGAAGTCATTACTGCAGGCTTCTCTTCATATTCGGTGGCATAGATAGGGCGTTGTGAGGCATAGTCTTGACGCGGAGAAAAAACGCCTACTTGCATGATTGCAGGATAGCGATTGGCAGACTGAAGATATGTCTCCCATTGGTCAGCTTCCCAACGACTGTCTTGGTCCATCGTGAGCAACCATTCCGCCCCTTGCTGCAATGCCAAGCGGCAACCGTAGTTGAGCGCGTAGGCGATACCTTTGTTATCCAGCAGAGGATGATAAGTGGTATTCGGGAGCGCAGCGGAGGCAAGCAGATGCCGATGGTCTGTTTCGGAGTTGTCAATGATGATTGTCGCGCTCACCAACGAAGCATAGGAAGACAAGTTCTGCACTTGTTCCTCCGTGGGGTGATACCACACCACAACGGCTGTTATGTTGTCTCGCGTAATCATTTCTGAATGCCAAAGGGGGTATAGGTGATTTGCTTGTCTGTGTTGTCTTGTAGCAACTGCTTGTTGGGCGCGTAGTCGGTATTGAAATGTTGGTGGTAGCAGTGGTATTGTATCAGTTGGCACTTGCGCGATACGGCGGGAATACCCACTCGTGAAAGGCGGAACTCGATATCAATATCTTCTCCATATCCCGGGTACGCAAAACGCTCGTCAAAGCCGTTGATTGCAAGCAAGTCTGTTTTGTACAGCGAGAAATTGCTCCCCAATATATAGCGTTTTCGCTCGCGTATAAAGAGTCTCCGTATCCATTGTGGGAGGCGAATCATTTGCTCCATCTGTGTCTTTTGATGGCAGAAAGTCGTCTCGTAAAACAATCGCCAAAACAGGCGAAAGGTGCAGCGACTGATTGGTTGCTTTTGCCGGAGCAACCATGCTGTGGTCTTCTCTGTGAGCAAGACACGGCGTCCGGTAACCACCTCTCTATTTTTTCGCGCAGCATAGTGGTCTTCTAAAAAATGCGATTCCAGTAAACAGTCGCCATCTATAAACACCAGATAGTCGGCGTTGGCAGCCATCACGGCCCTGTTGAGAATGATGTTCTTGCGCCAACCTTGGTCTTCATGCCATATATGCTGAATGGGGAAAAGATATTGCTTTTGCAGGCTGTGGATACGTTCCACTACTTCTTGACTACTTCCATCGTCGGCAATGACAACTTCAAAGTCGCGAAAGGTTTGTGTCGCGACCGTATCAAGCACTTTCTCCAACCATTGTATCTTGTTGTAGAAAGAGATGATAAGACTTATCTTGGGGGTGTTCATCGCTTGGTGATTCCGTTTTTGCATACAACTTCATGTCGTGCCTGTTTCTGCGTACAATACTCCATGTTCTCCGCTTGATTCTGCCAGTTCTCTTCGTGGTAGAGATGGTATTGCACTGCTAAATTGCGTAAGGATACAATGCGGTAACCTCTTGCCAGCAGTCGCCACTCTATGTCGTAATCCTCGCCGGTAGCGGGGCGCGTGTAGTTCTCATCAAAGCCATTGATGGTGAGCAATGCGCTCTTGGACATAGACATATTGCTGCCTACCAAATGCTTGACAGGACGACGGAGCCATTCGGCAATAGGGAGAAAGAAAGCCTCCTCCACATAGCGACAACCTCGCCGACAGAAAAGGTAAGGAAAGAGCGCGGGTTGTTTGCCCGCGAGCACTTGCTGCGAGAGGGCGGGGTTGAGTTTCACACGCTTGCCTGCTAACAAGATGCCGTCACCTTTGTGGCGGATATGCATCTCAACAAAGCGTGGGTGGAGCACACAATCGCCGTCAATAAAGATGAGCCAGTCGCAGTGCGAAGCCGTAATCGCTCGATTCAGCGCACGATTCTTGCGCCAACCTTCATCTGTCTGCGTAAGGTGTTGTGTTTGCCAAGGGAAAGGGTAGTTGTCAATAAATTGGCGCATGGCGGCATCTTCTCCGTCCTCGGAAAGGATGAGTTCGAAATCTTGCTCTGTCTGTTGATGAAGACTGCGCAAGATGGCTTCCAAGGCGGCTACATTGCGATATATGGAGATGACAAGAGTGGCTTTCATAGGTGGGTAATTCCTTGTTTGATATGTTTATGCCAACGATGTTGGATAATATATTGGCTGCAATAGTCGGGGTCGTAGCCCATGGCTTGTGCATACGCCTTTGCCATAATGGTCAATGCTTCGCGGTCAATGTTCAGCCGCTCGAAATTGCGCAGCCCCTGATTCATTGATATGCCATGGCAGAAACGAATACGATTGAGGTCAACGATCTCTATCCGGCTACCATCTGTCGTGAAGAGGATGTTTCCGCCCGAGTAATCTTTATGCAACACCCCCCGCTGATGGAGCAGAGCGGTGAAGCGTCCGATAGCTTGCAAGATGGTAGAGCGATTAGGGAATTGCGGGTTGCCAATGAGTTCGTTGAAGGTATGGCTACATTCCGATGCTTTGCAGGCATACGCACTTTCGCGCAATATACCGAGAAACCTCACTTCACGATAAGCAATCGGCACGGGAGTAAGCCCCCCTAAGCGTAGAGCATATTCATACGAGCGCCGTGCTTTGGATTTGCAAAAAACTCCGTATAAGATACCTCGCCACAGTGGTGGAATGGCAAACGATTTCGTAACGATATTGCCGTTTTGGCGAAGGGTGTTGCGCCCTTGGTAGATGATGTCGCCTTCCTGCCAACGAATATCACCACCCACTGTCTTTTCCGAGCGGAAGCAATTGAGAAAGCGCGACCACGAACGGTGGTAATGCAACGGACCGCCCAAGTATTGCTGCATGTAGGTAGAATGTCGGCGGTTGATAGCATCTACAATCAAGCGTTTCTGCTGCTTGGCAGCAGCTCGGCGCGAGCCTTTGCGCACACGATAATAGAGCCCTATCTCGTCTAACTTATAGAACGTGCCTCCCAACTCCATCAGACTCAGCCAAAAATCCCAATCCTCGCGGTAGATATCCGATTCGCAGAAACCTCCCACCTGCGCCCAATCGCTACGGCGGAAAAGAGATGTAACGGGAATCATGTTCTTGCGTGCCAAAAGCGCATGTCTGAAAGGAGGCAGTTTCCACTCTTTGTTCACTTCGCCAAACATCATTGCACGGCAGCCGACTACGCGAATCTCAGCTTGTCGCTCCAACACCTCTACGGCATGTTCAATAAAGGTAGCCCCAATCTTATCATCGGCATCCACAGGTAGGATATACTTGCCTTTTGCTTCACGAATAGCATGGTTTCGTGCCGCAGAAACACCGGCATTGGGCTGCGACAACACGCGGCAAAGTGTATGCTTTTGGCAATATGTCTCGGCTACGCGCAGGCTGTCGTCTTTACTGCCATCGTCCACAACAATCACCTCTATCGGGCGATAGGAGGATGCCAAAACGCTATCTAATGTCTCTTCAATATAGGGAGCCGCGTTGTAGAGAGGGATGATGATGCTGACAAGCGGTCTCATATCTTATCCGAATGTTGGGTCAGTTTGCGCCAATAATAAAGCAGTGGATGCTTATATTTCAGTTGCTTCCATGGTCTGGAAGAGTGCGGCTTATGAAGTACGGGATTATCCAACATAAGCAGGTTTTGAAAACCTTGTGCAACGGACTGATGCGAGATGGTAACATCATACCAATCTTTCGTAGGGTCAAGCAGGCGGAAGTCAAGCGCTTGGAGCAGTTCATGCGTCAGCAGCGTGCAGCAGAAAGAGAAACGTTTCCGGGTGGCTATCGTAACATTACCGTGTCTTTGCTGTAAGCGAGAAGCATACTCGTAGGGAAAATTGATGGTATCTGCATCGTTGTGGGTAACCGCCGCCACCAATCCTACTCCCTCGTGGACAGTAGCGGAAAGACGCTGAATAGTCTCGTTGCCAACAAAGACATCGCTTTCGATAATCACCAAGTGGCATCCGCGCGCAAGAGCCACTTGCTGCGCATGTTGAAGTACCCAACGATAGTTGGGGGAAGGATGTTGGATATGGTCGGCAATATGAATCACCTCAATGCACCCTTCGGCAGCCAAAGTATCCAATCTCCGAGCAGTTTCCGAAGAAGAATAATCATCGTACACACACGGGCGATACCCACTTGCGACGATGGCTTGAAGAGCCTGCTCTGCCATTTCTATGGCGTCCTTTACAGGCATGATGATATAGAGATTGTCGGTCGTTACCATGGTGTGATTAGTCCTTGTTTGCGAATGGTGAACATGGCGCCGAATGTGTTGCCAAACTGATTGCCTATATCAGCGGCAAGCGAGAGGGAGAAATCCAGTCCCCATGCTTTCTCCACATGCTTCTGCACCTCCAAGAGCAATGCCGTGTTGGTAGATTGGAGTTGAGGGCTGCGATTGTTGTTGCCATAATTGCGCACATAGGAGCCCATCAAGCGGTAGCGGAAGCCGTAGATGTCGCCTTTGATGCCCGCAAAATGCGCCTGCACCATGCTATTTTGGGTGGAGATAGTACCATCGGCGTTGTACACAGGGGAGGTCAAGAAGGGGTTGCCCAAGGTGCGGTAGAAATAGTTCCAACCATTGCGGTATATGCTATTGCGGTAGTAGCCGTCTCCGCCGCCGTAAATAAAGCCGTCTTTGTCGTGGTAGGGACCCGATTGGTCGGTTGTTTGCAGAAACTCGTAGGTGAAGCCGCTGATGTATCGCCAATGGTTCTGCGTTACATGGATACCCCACAAGCCATCCGGCAGATTCATGCCAAAGCCAATGAAGTTGATAGGTCCGTCTTCAAAGATGTTTTGCCAATAGGCACTCACTTTCCAGCCTTCGCCTTTCACGTCTAAGGTCAGCACCTGACTGCCTATGTGATTGCCTTGCGCATTGATTTGGTCGTTTGCCATGCTGCCGCCGGAGCGTACAAAGAACGCATTGAGAAAGGCATGCAGGTCGTTGCCCAAGTCGCCATACACGGGGGAGCAGCCACCCCACTGCGCCACGTGATGAAACTCATAACTGAGGTTCACCGGCAACTTGCCACCGATGCGTCCGCCTATCCACTTATGGTGTACGTAGCCTTTCTCTACATACGCATTATCGGCTTGCCACTGGTGGCTGATGCCGCCTTTCACCTCTACGTAGCCGTACAGTCCGGGGAAGGGAGTCCATTGCTCGATGCCGATACGCACGCCGGGCATAGGATGCGCATTGCGGGAATAGAGTAGCCCGCCGGTGGTAAGTTCGTTGTCGGGACAACCGTATTGCTCCGACTGAATACCAAGGGTGATATCCACAATGTATAGTCGCGCATGGGTATAAGCAAGGTTGAGATAGCCGGTGGCGGTACGATTCATAGCAGGGTGAATCGCATCTGATAGGCTCTGCCAGCGTTGGGTGAGCAACAGGGCAAAATCGTAGTCGAACCAGCGATGGGGTTGCGAAGCGGGCTTAAGAATACCCACTTGCAGGTTGCCGCTATAAGGAGAGGGGGCTATATCCCCTTGGCGGTTGGTCTGCAACCAGAAAGGGGCAAACTTACCATGGCTTGCCACGCCCGTGAGCTGCAAGGTATAGTACAGCGAATCGCCTTTGAAGGAAGCCGTGTGGTCAACAGCCACTGGCCACCAATCCCATGCCTTTGCAGGCAGAGAGAGGCAAAAGATGCTTGCCAATAACAATATGTATCGTTTAGTCTTCAATCCTATACAAACTGCTTACTACTTTTTCTTTGTCGTCCTCTCCCAAGCCGATATAGGCAGCGTTGCCGATGGTGAAGGCAATGCGATTCTCGGCTTTCTCCTCGGTATGCCCTGCGAGCGTCCATTGGTCGCTGAGTATATCGTAGCGGAGAATATCGTCAAACACTTTGCCATCGGTCAGCACTCCGCCGAAATGCCTGCCGCCTGCCAAATAGATATACTTTCCCGAAGCCGCGCAGACAGCATTCTCTCTGCTATGGGGTACGTTGGTGCGTTTCTGCCAATGGGCGAAGTCGGTAATCTCATACCAATAGTCAAGGCTCCTGGTGTTGTAACCGGTGCCATAGAAATGCCTGCCGTTGAGCGAGGCACCTGCGCCTGCCATCGCCATCTCATCGCGTCTGTTAGGTCTATCTATCGAAGTCCATGTATCGGTAGCGATATCGTAACAGAGCACGTCGGCGGTGAATCCTGTCCCGAAGCCGTGAATGCAGTAGATTTTGTTGCCTGCGGTGTAGGCAATGGCTCCCACGGTGTTGGCATTGGGATACGAAGCCAACTGCGTCCAAGAGGTGTCTGCCATAGAGAATGCCCACCAGTCTTGCAAGTAAGCCGTTGTCTGATAGGCGCCGCCATTGAAGCCCAGCCCGATATAGACAGTCTCTCCCACGGCTATTGCTACGCCATTCACGCGGGCATGAATCGGAGCATCGCACACTTGCTCCCACATGTCCTCCTGCGGGCTATATGCCCACACGTCGTTGCATAACTTGCGTTGAGCGTCTCTGCCGCCGAAGACATAGCCTTTCCCATTCATGCTCCAAGCCATCGCGCTTGTGCGCGCCACAGGCATATCCGCGCAACGGCTAATCGTTGCGGGCAACTCCTCTAACTGCCTGCTGCAACAGCAAAGCAAGAGAACGACAAAAGATATGGAAAAAAACTTCTTTAGCAAATTGGTTCTCTAATCTACGCGGGTTTTCTTTTTTAGTTCGAAGTCGCGTCCGAGGTAGTTTTGGCGCACGATAGGATTGGCAGCCAACTCTTCGGGAGTGCCGTGGAAGAGTATCTTTCCCTCAAAAAGGAGATAGGCGCGGTCGGTAATCATCAGGGTCTCGTCCACATTGTGGTCGGTGATGAGGATGCCGATGTTCTTGTCTTTGAGCCGCCATACTACATCTTGAATCTCCTGCACAGCAATGGGGTCAACGCCTGCGAAAGGCTCGTCCAGCATCACGAACTTCGGCTCTATGGCGAGGCAGCGGGCTATCTCTGTGCGGCGACGCTCGCCACCCGAGAGACGGTCTCCGAGATTCTTGCGCACATGCGCAAGGTTGAACTCTGAGATGAGTTGCTCCAGTTTCTGCTTCTGATAGTCTTTGCTGAACTTCGTCATCTCCAACACCGACATGATGTTATCCTCTACGGTCATCTTTCGGAAGACACTCGCCTCTTGCGGCAGGTAGCCGATACCCAACTGCGCCCGTTTGTACATGGGGTAGTCGGTGATATCTTTATCGTTGAGAAATATCTTGCCGGCATTGGCAGTGATAAGCCCCGTGGTCATGTAAAAAGTGGTTGTCTTACCGGCACCATTGGGCCCCAGCAACCCGACAATCTCGCCTTGTTCCAAGCCAATGCTCACATCATTTACCACCGTGCGCTTGCCGTATTTCTTTATCAAATGTTCGGTACGTAGGGTATCCATGTAAGCAATTAACAATTAACAATTAACATGCCTTGTTGTTCTCTTAATACTAAATTCTTACTTCAAGATTAAACTCACGGGGCAGTGGTCAGAGTGAACTGCCTCGGTCAGAATCCGTGCATCTGCTATTCGGCTGCGTAGGGGCTCGCTTACCCAATGGTAATCAATACGCCAGCCGATATTCCTTGCCCTTGCTCCTGCGCGAAAACTCCACCAAGAGTAGCGTTCGGGGGCGGTGTCGAACAGGCGGAAAGAGTCAATCATACCGCTTGCTTCCCAACGGTCCATCCACTCTCGCTCCTCGGGCAGGAAGCCGCTGACGCCCACTTGTCGCTCGGGGTGGTTGATGTCGATGGGCTTGTGGCAGATGTTGTAATCGCCGCAAACTACGATGTTCGGTCGCTCTTTACGCAGCGCGGTAACCCATTGCAAGAAATCCTCCAGGAACTGCATCTTCACTGCCTGCCGTGCGTCGCCCGTAGTCCCGCTGGGGATATAGACGCAGACGATGGTGATATCCCCGAAGTCGGCTCTCAAGACGCGCCCTTCGCTGTCGTAGGCGGGTATTCCCATGCCTGCCACCACACGGTCGGGCACTTGCTTAGAGAAGATACACACGCCGGAGTAGCCTTTTTTTTCCGCGGAGTGGATATAACTGTGATAGCCCAACTCTTGCATGGCAAGGGTATCTATCTGCTCGGGTTGCGCCTTGCTTTCTTGAATGCAAAAGACATCGGGGTTCTCCGTCTGTAGCCAATTGAGCAAACCTTTGCTCATGGCGGAGCGAATGCCGTTGAGGTTATAACTGACTATCTTCATCGGATGATAATTTTCTCGGTGGAGTGTTGGCGTTTCACGATATATAAGCCGCTTGGCAGCGGGGTGCTGAGGCGCACAGGTGTACCGGTGATGGTGTATATTGCCACCACGGGATTCTCGCCCGACCATTCTATCTCCTCCATACCTGCTATGGCGTCCGGCGAGAGATAAGCAAATTGGATATCTCCGTCTTCCGCCTGCTGAATGTTGTAGATGGGGTGCCCGCTAATCTTGGTATATTCGGTAGCGCCGGCGGGGAAGAGGTCGGTAGGCAGATTGGTGTTGGGAAGGGAGTTGGCTTTTGCCTCAATGATGTCCACACCAAGTTTGCTCTTGGTGTTGTTTACGCGATTGTAATACCACTTATCGTAATCGTATTGCACTTTGGTAAGCATCATGCCGTGCCCCTCCAAGTAGTCATCCCATATGTTCGGTTGTCGGTTCTCTATTAGGTAGAAGACTGTGGTATCGGGGTCATTGCCGATGAGGTTATGTCTGTCGTTAGGAGAGATGAGAAAGGCCTCGTTGGTGCTGTACAAGTCATGGAGCGTGAGCAGGGCGGTGTCTGTGATGAGCGTCGGCGTGAGCCATCCGAAGAAGAAACGCTCATAGGCGGAGTAGGTAGGCGGGTTATTGCCATCGTTGTTATAGGTGCCATAGTCCATCACATCCCAGTTGCCCAATGTGCGATGGGTGGCGCTACTTGTCGTGCCATAGAGGTCGGGCAAACCCAATACATGCCCGAACTCATGAACGAAAGTGCCGATACCGTCATGCTGCCTCGAGGTGGCACTCACTTCATTGCCGCAGGCATATTTATCTATCTTCACACCATCAATAGTCAGGTTGTAGCCGCCATAAGTAATCCAATAACTATGCGGCCAGATGGTATTCTTCGACCCGCCGTCGGCCTCACCATATCCGGCATATACTACATACACATAGTCCATCTCGCCGTCGCCATTGTTATCATAGGTGCTGAAGTCTATCTCGGGGTAGAGCGAGTCCACCAGCAAGCATGCCTCATACACCATCTGCTCCGCGTGCTTGTCGTTGCCATTGTAATCGTTGGAACCATAATACGAGTATTTCTGACTTACCGTAACAGGACCTACCACATCGAATTTCGGATTGTACTGTCCGAAGGAGGCGTCGTAGAAATACTGCCGCGCCGAGCCTTCGGTGTGGATGTCGTAGGTTACGCGGTTGTATTCGTAGGAGTAGTCGCGGAAATAGTTATAGCCGTTATGCATACTATCCATCTCGGCTTGCGTGGCTTTGAAGGCTTGGTCGGAGAAGTTCACAAGAATCACAAGCCCGTGTTCTGCGATATTCGTCTCCACTGCCGTCTGCGTAGCGGAGGGCTTACGCCGCTGCGCCTGCTCGGCAAGAGCAAACTTCGACGCTTCGCGGCGGGCTTGTATCTGCTCATCGCTGAGCGCAGGCACACGTTGCCACTTGCCGTTGGCTTCTTGTTCTATCCACTCGCCGGCTTCGTTAGTTGTCCAATGGAAGCGCTCGTCGCCATGTTGATATACCACTACTTCGGTGCCATCCTCTTGGGTAACGACCAAGGCACCTCGTCTCGCGGGCTTTGCCCATAATAGCGTTGCTACCATGCAACCTACTGCTAATAATGCTATCTTTTTCATAAATCAGAGTATTCGGAGTTATCCGAAGTTATCGGAGCATACACCCTCATAATTCGTAATTATTCTTTCTTAATCCCTTTGCGTTTGAGCCACCGCTTCTCGCAGCGTTTGCGTTTGTCGGCATCGTGTGCTTGCTTCTTGCTTGCAATAATCGTGCCATCTTTCTGCTGCAGGGCGTAGCAGAGTGTGCCCTGTTCGTTTTCCGTTATCTGCCAACCATCAACGGTCATGCTATAGTGATATCGTTCATCGCCACGGAGGTAGATATGCAGCGTATCCCCATCGGGCTGCACACGCTCTATCACGCCCCTGTATGCGGGCACTCGCGCAGGCTCCTGCGCCCGACTGATGCCTATCACCAATAGGCTAATCAAGAATGAGAGTAAGATGTATTTTTTCATAATAATGTATTTTGACCGCTTCGCTGTTTGACCGCTTCGCTGTTTAACCGCTTCGCTGTTTGACCGCTTTGCTGAACGACTTATTTTGCTAACATCCGCAAAATTCCTTCCTCGTCCCCCGACTAGTCGGGGTGTCTCGTGTCCCTCAACATCTGCAAGGGCGTAGCCCGCAGTAAGGTGTTTTATACTCCTGCTCGCTTACGCTCACGAGATTCATGGGATTTTTGCAGAGGGGCTGTACGTTGTGCTATTCAATACCTATATCAGTCAGACAGCGCGTCAGCGCGGTCGTTCAGCCGAAGGCGGTCTATAAGTCGCTTGCCGCTTTCACTTTCTTAAACAGTTCGCTCGCAAAGACAAAGTCGTTGAGAGCCTCGTTGTCGGCATGGAAAATCTCATGCCGCGAGCCCTGCCATTCTTTCTTGCCGTTGCGCAGGAAGATGATGTTGTCCCCTATCTCCATGATAGAGTTCATATCATGGCTGTTTATCACCGTGCAGATATTGTACTCCTCTGTAATATCTTTTATCAGTTGGTCTATCACGAGGCTTGTTTTCGGGTCAAGCCCCGAGTTCGGCTCATCGCAGAAGAGATACTTAGGGTTCATGGTGATAGCGCGAGCAATCGCCACACGCTTCTGCATACCACCGCTTATCTCGCTCGGCATTAGGTTAAACGCACGCTCGGGGATGTTCACGCGCTCGAGGCAAAAACGCGCCCTCGCCTCTTTGTCGCTATCGTTCATGTCGGAGAACATCTCCAAAGGGAAAAGCACATTTTCCAATACCGTCTGCGAGTCGAAGAGCGCCGAGCCTTGAAACAGCATACCCACATTGCGGTGGAGCATACGCAACTCTTTCTCTTTCAGCAATGCCAAATCCACATCGCGGTCATCTATCCGATAGATGATATGTCCGCTCGTTACGCGGTGCAACCCGATAAGGGCTTTCATCAGCACAGTCTTGCCCGAGCCCGACTGCCCGATGATCATGTTCACCTTCCCGTCGTACATCTCGGTGCTCACATGGTCAAGCACCGTCACTCCGTCTTCAAAGGTCTTTACTATGTCTTTTACTTCGATCATTGTCTTTTTAGGATTAAGGATAAAGGATTAAGGATAAAAGACGAATTAGTTTCGTATAGTCAAAGGTAATAAGTCTTTCAGCGGAGACTTGTCCCGACTTGTCGGGAAGTGAGCGGTCTTTTATCTTTTAGCGAAGCGGTCTTGCATCCTTATAGCAGCAACTTCGTCAAAAGCAAGTCGGCAAATAGTATCACAATACTCGAGTTCACCACCGCATTTGTGCTCGCACGACCCACATCCAACGCACCGCCTTTCACATAATAACCATAATATGACGCCATCGAGGTTATCAAAAACGCAAACACCAACGCTTTGATAATACCATACCACACAAACCATGAATTGAACGCATACTGAATACCTACAACATAGTCCTGTACCGTGATGATATCCGTAAACGCACCTATTGCCCAGCCGCCTATCAGTCCCATCGTCGAAGAGATAATCACCAAAAACGGCATCATTGTCATAAAGGCGGTTATCTTCGGCAGTATCAGATAATTCGCCGAGTTCACTCCCATAATCTCCAGCGCATCTATCTGCTCCGTGATACGCATCGTGCCTATCTCCGACGCAATGTTAGAACCCACTTTCCCTGCCAATATCAGGCACAAAATCGTGGATGAAAACTCCAACAACATCGTCTCACGCGTCAGCAGCCCCGTGATATACGTTGGCAAAAAGGGATTCTCCGTATTCGTCTTCGCCTGAATGGTCAATATTGCGCCGATGAACACCGAGATGATAATCACTATCGGCAGCGACTGCAAACCCTGCTTCTCCAGCTCCCGAGAGTACTGACGCCAGAACATACGCTGCTTGTCCGGCAGACGCAACACCCTCCCCAGCAACAGGAAGTATTCACCGATATGTCGAAAGGTCTTTAATAGCATATTCTGTTCGTTTTGTTTGGGTTCCTAATCAGACTGCAAAGATACTACTTTTTTTTGAAATATGCAAATTTTTGGAGATAAAAATAATTGTACTGTCTATTAGCAAATGCAATTTATGGTGCAAAGTTAGTAAAAATGTTTGAAGAAGCAAAATTTAGGTGTGTCAAAGTTCAATTTTTCTCTGGGTGTACTGTCTAATAGCAAATGCAATTTCGCGTGCAATTTCGTCAAATTTTTGGTTTATGGGTCAAAATGCAGGCTACGATGTGCTCTCAAGTCCGATAAATACAGGCATGAGAGACAGTTGAAAGTTTTCAGCACTAAAATCGACGTCAAAAATTGCTCTATGGTTCACTTGGCAGGCTGAAAACTTGCCTAATCCCAGTATTTATCGTATCTTTGCAGCATTTGAATAGACGAACTGTTCACAAAGATGGCAAGTCATACTATCTCCATCGCAGGCTCAGATCTGCGATGAATAGTTTGGATTATTATCTGCCTTACCTGTATACTTATCAGCGACCGGAATGTGAAGGGATGCCCAACACGA
>JALFGC010000008.1 GCA_022777485.1 Bacteroidales bacterium | reverse complement strand
CTTGCCGAGTGAGATAGCCAGCACTGTACTTGCCCCCACGCCCACCAGGCTGCCGAACGCCGCGCAGATATCCATGAACGGCTTGGCGATGGTGAGTGCCGAAAGCCCCATGGCGCCGCAGCCGTGCCCGATATAGATGGTATCCACGATGTTGTACAGCGAACTCGCCATCATCGCGATGATGGCGGGTAAAGAGTACTGTATCAACAACTTACCAATCGGTGCAGTACCTAATTCCGTAGGAGAAGAGGAGGACAAACGATTTGACAATTTGACAAATTCACAAATTACGATTTACAAATTTACAAATTGAATTAAATCTTTTCCGCAATCGCTGCAAAGATGGCTGCGGCGGGGTGCCCTGTTTGCATGGCGATAGGTGCTCCGTCGTCTCCTGCTTCGCGAATGCTCTGCACCAGCGGAATCTGTCCGAGCAGGGGCACGCCCAAATCCTCCGCGAGGTGTTTGCCGCCATCGCGACCGAAGATATAGTACTTATTCTCAGGGAGTTCGGCGGGCGTGAACCATGCCATGTTCTCAATGATACCCAGCACAGGCACATTTATCTTCTCGTTGCGGAACATATCCACGCCCTTTCGTGCGTCCACCAGCGCGACGGGCTGCGGCGTGGTAACGACGATGGCGCCGGTCAGTTGCAGCGTGGCAACGAGGGTGAGGTGGATGTCGCTGGTGCCGGGGGGGAGGTCTATCAGGAAATAGTCCAATTCGCCCCAGTTGGCGTCTTGTATCAGTTGCTTGATGGCGTTGCTTGCCATGCCTCCGCGCCACACCACCGCCTGAGCGGGGTCAACGAAGAAGCCGATGGATAGCATCTTCACGCCGTATTGCTCGATGGGGTCTATCAGTGTACGTCCGTCCACCTCTGCGGAGACGGGGCGGCAGTCCTCGGTGTGGAACATCTTGGGCATGCTGGGTCCGTGGATGTCAGCATCGAGTAGCCCTACGCGCATACCCCGCTGCGCCAAGGCGATGGCGAGGTTCGCCGCTACGGTGGACTTGCCCACGCCGCCCTTGCCGCTATGGATGGCAATGACATGCTTGGCTTGCAGCACAGGTGCTGCCGCCGCGGGTTGCAGATTCTGCTTCTTGAACTTCGTGTGGATATGCACGGCGGCGTTGGCATCCACGTAGGTCTGCACGGCGACCTCGGAGGCTTTCACCACCGACTTCATGAAGGGGTCGTTGTCTTTCTCGAAGATGAGCGAGAAACTCACCTCCAAGCCGCTAATGCGGATATCGTCTTCGAGCATGCCGCTCTCTATCAGGTCTTTACCCGTACCCGGGTAGCGCACATGCCGCAAGGCATCAATGATTTGTTGGGGATACATAGTTTCTTCCGTAGGAACGATAAGTGTCTTTTTCTATTTCTATTTCGGGCTCTTGGAAGTCCGTCTTGTGTAGCAATTTCCATGCCAGATACTTGATGGTCATGCCTCTGTCAAGCCACTGCTTCTCGTAATGTGTCTGCAGCATCTGCGCCTCGGCTAACTCCATGGTGCCGCCTGGAGACGGCACCTCCATGAAAGCAGGCGTGGACGCCTGCGCACCCAGACAGTTGTCGGGGGAGTTTGTATTGTAGAGGTCATCGGTGTCTGCCAACACGGTGTATGCGTTCAGCCGCAGCATCTCGCGCGTGTAGGTGTAGAGGAAGGGGCTGTCGGTCTTCAGGTGGATAAGCCCGCCCTCGCGCATCACCTCTTGGTAGCGCTGCATGAAAAAGGTGGAGGTCAGCCGCTTGGTAGCTTTCTTCATCTGCGGGTCGCAGAAAGTAATCCATATCTCGTCCACCTCATCGGGGGCGAAGAAACGGGTCAGCATCTCGATGTTCGTCCGAAGGAAAGCCACATTCTGCAACCCTTGCGCGATAGCCTCTTTGGCGCCTGCCCACATGCGTGCCCCCTTGATATCTATGCCGATGAAGTTCTTCTCGGGACAACGCGCCGCCAACCCCACCGTATATTCCCCGCGACCGCAGCCCAACTCCAGCACGATAGGATTACTATTATGGAAATACGCCTCGCGCCAATGCCCTGCCAGTGCCGCAACCGTCTCATCCAACTCCATCTGCCCCGCCGTGCACTGAAAGACATTGGGGAAGGTCTCCATCTCTGCAAATTTCTTTAACTTATTCTTTCCCACCTTGCTTATTAATTATAAATTATGAGTTATGAGGGCGTAAGGCTCTGAATTTTTAACATTAATTTCCATGAATTTACCGTTAATTTCTCAAAAAATATTTTGGATAATTTGTGGGCAATTTGCGGAAATTAATGTTCAATAAATTCATAATTTCCTAACCTCCACGCCGACGCTGACCACGCCTCGCAGTGCCTCTTCGCGCATGCCTTGTTGCAGAGTGATGGTGTGTTCGCCTGCGGCGGGATAATGCCATGCCTCCTCGTAGAGCACAGGCATTTCTATCAGTCCGTTCTTGCCGTTACCCAGCCACTCGCCACGGTCGTTGGCAAGGAAGAACTCAATGGTGTCTTGCCGCCCATCATGCCCCACAAACAGCCACATGTTCTGATACGGATACACCTCCGTCTGCCGAACATAGAGCAGAATCTGATAGGTCGCCGCGGTGTCCTCTATCGGATAACTGAATCGGCATACCGAATCCTTATCCCAGCCCGCCATGTCAATATCCTCAAACGCCGAGTACACGATATCCGTCCGACACCCCGCCAACCCAATGGCAAGCAGGCTACTGAGCAGCGCTATCCTGATTCTTCTTTTCATTGTTGCGTCCGTTGTTTCTGTTGTTTCGTGGTCCATTGCCCCCACCGTTGCGGTTGCCACCTTGCCGTTCTCCGCGGGCGTTGCGGTCGTTATTGCGCGGGCGGTTATTGCGTTTCTTGTCAAAGCGCGTGAGGTCATCCTGCCCGACTACATTCTGATAACCCACTTCCTGCACCTCCACCGCCGTGGTCGATTTGCCGCCGAGGCTCTCCGGCTTCTCCCCGCGTTGGTTCATCGCGATAATCTCCTTCGCACGTTCCGGACTGATTACCTGCAAGTTAGCAGGCACGCGCTGCGCAGTGGAGTAGGTAACTTCCCCCTTCAGCGGGTCGGTGGCAAAGAGATAATATGTACCGTCTTGGGTCTCCAGTGGCAGGTTGCGCGGCGGCAGTTTCTTCGACGCCTCCTCATACACAGGCACCTCATAGTTGAGGCAGCATTTTAGTTTAGCGCACATGCCCGCCAGTTTCTGCGGGTTGGGGCTGATGTTTTGCAACCGTGCGGCACCCGTGCCCACCGACGAGAAGTTGGTCATCCATGTGGTGCAGCATAGTTCGCGACCGCAAGGACCCGTACCGCCTATGCGACCTGCCTCCTGACGAGCACCAATCTGCTTCATCTCAATGCGCACGCGGAAAGTCTCGGCGTACACTTTTATCAACTGCCGGAAATCCACACGCCCGTCGGCGATATAGTAGAAGATGGCTTTGTTGCCGTCCCCTTGATACTCCACATCGCCTATCTTCATCTCCAGCCCGAGCGATTTGGCCAACTGCCTTGCCTTAATCATTGTCACCTGCTCTTTCGCATGCGCCTCTGCCGCACGCTGCTTGTCCTCTTCGGTCGCAAAGCGCACCACATTGCGTATCTCGTAGCGGCTGGTGTCGATACGGTTTTTCTTTATCTGCAAGTGCACCAAGCGACCTGTCAGCACCACCTCACCCATGTCATAACCCGGGTTGGCTTCCACGATAATCACCGACCCTTTCTCCAACGGCAGTTTATCCACATTGTGGAAATAACCCTTCCGCGTGTTCTTAAACTGCACCTCCACCAAATCGGTCTCTTGGGCATTCTCCGGCAGGTCTGCCAGCCAGTCCGTTACAGGCAACATATGCGCCGAGTTGCGGCAGCAAGACTTCGCACTATAGTGGCAACCTATCTCATTCAAAGTGTATTTGTTATCCATATATGTTGTTACGTTGATTTTGTAATCTTCGTTGTTTTCGTCATTTGTCGTTCAGAGTCAAAACTAATTCAGTCTTTCAGCGAACGCAGTGAGCGGTCTTTTGTCTTTCAGCGAAGCGGTCTTTCAGCCGCAGGCGGTCTCTCACCGCTTTATCATCACAATCATCTGCAGACACAAGTCAAAGAATACCATCTTCGCATTCCCGTTCTGCTCTATCTGCCGCTCCGCGCGACCCAGTTCCTCCATTATCCGCTCCACATTCCCGCTATGGATGAACCGCGCGAACTTTGTGGAGAACTCCGCCTCGCCGACCGTTTGGTAGTTCAAATCCGGCTGCTGCAGGTTGTAGATGTAGTTCTCCCGCACCTGCCGCTGCGCGTATTGCAGAAACTGCTTCTGCTTCTCGCGTCCCACTTTCGAGTCCGCCATCTCCTCGCTCCAGCGTCTGAGCCGTTGCAGGGAATCGAATTTCTTCTGCTTATCTTGCAGCACGCCTACGGTGTACGCGTCGCGCATAAGTGCCTTGAAATCATCTAATTGCTTGCTATTCTCCTCATTCGACGCCATTAGTTTCCTTGCCGCCACCACGCTACCGTTGGCAATCCGTGCAATGTCCGCAGGCACGCCCTGTCGCAACATATCCTTTTCCGACACCTTACCTATCCGCACCTGCTGCACGCGAGAGAGGATAGTGCTCAAGAGCATTTCGGGATGTTCGCTCACCAGCAGAAACACCGTCTTCTCCGGAGGCTCCTCCAGCAGTTTCAGCAACTTGTTCGCGCAACTCACATTCATCTTCTCCGCCTGCCATATCACCATCACCTTATACCCGTCGCCAAAGGCTTTCAAACTCAGTTTGCGCACTATCTCACCGCTCTCTTTCTCGTAAATCATCCCCTGCTTTGTCTCCACGCCAAGCCGCTTGTACCAGTCCTCCAAGTCAAAGTAAGGCGCTTCCTGCAACTGCTCACGAAACTGCGGGTAGAAATCATCGCACACCTCCCCGCTCGTTCCTTTCACTATCGGGAAGGCGAAATGCAGGTCGGGGTGCTGCAAGTTCTTGTATTGCAAGCAGGTAGGGCACACCCCGCACGAGTCTTCCTCCGTGCGGTGCGGACAGTTCAAGTACTGCGCGTAGGCTATCGCCAGTGGCAACTTCCCTACCCCCTCCGGACCGGAGAACAACTGCGCATGCGCAACGCGCCCCTCTGCCACCGACTGACGAAGCCGTTGCTTCACATCCTCATGTCCTATGATGTCCTTAAATTGCATATCTGCTCAAACGCTCAAAACCGCCGCAAAGTTACGAAAAAAAATCCACATATCCAAATTTTCTTCTTTATTTTGTTGGAAAACATAGGCTGTGCCATCAAAACTCTCCGCTCTGCCATCGGAGTATCCGTAAGCAACGCACTGTTGGGATGGGCTTCATGATAATTGACAAGAGGCTACCTAACTTGCCTTGTTAGGCAGCCTCGGTCTTTCTCCTTTCATCGATGCGCCAAGCGTGGCAGGATGTGAACCATTTGCCCGAGGTTTTCGATCGGTAGGCGCGAGGCTCGAAGAAGACGCGTACCTTGGTGCCTTCGGGGAGGTCGAAGTTACGGGCGGCGTCGCCTTTGAGCGTCGCGCAGAGACCTTTCGGATACTTCTCCTGCGTCTGTACGACTACATCGCGGTAGCACTGATTGATGTTTTGCCTGCTGTCGCTGACAGCTTTTTCTTCTAAGTTGCTCACGGCAACGATAATTCCTACAAATTCCATAAAATTGAGTTTTTGATTTTTTGGTTAATTACTTGATTGCAATTTCAGCGCGCTTTGAAATTTCGCTGCAAAGGTACTACATATTTTTGCCATTTGTTGGTCAAGTACGCCCAATAATTACATGTTAATTGTTAATTGTTGATTGGCACATGTAACATTGTTTCATTTGTTACATTTGTTACATAGAAAATGAGTAACCCTCCCCCCACATATTAAATTATTATATATATAATATATAATAATTAGATAACCCCCTCTAACTCCCCAATTTTAATACTTTTTAACGAAAAAATGGGGGTACTTTTTGCGAAAA
>JALFGC010000091.1 GCA_022777485.1 Bacteroidales bacterium | reverse complement strand
ATTGACTATTTGCAGTTAATGAATGCACAGGGCATGAATTTCGGCAGCCGCGAGCAGGAGGTTAGTATGATTTCGCGCAACCTGAAAGCCATGGCAAAGGAGTTGGATATACCCATTATTGCACTGAGCCAGCTGAGTCGCGCCGTGGAGGGGCGAACGGGTATTGACGGCAAGAAACCGCAACTGAGCGACCTGCGTGAGTCGGGCGCCATTGAGCAAGATGCGGATATCGTATGCTTTATCCACCGTCCGGAATACTACCATATCTACAACGACGAGAAGTCGAACAAAGACCTCCGTGGTTTAGGTGAGATTATCGTAGCCAAGCATCGTAATGGTGCCACCGATGAGATATGGCTCCGCTTCCGTTCGAAGTTTGCCAAGTTCCAAAACGAGGACGAGGTAGCGGATGATGACTACGGCATACCCGCTGCGCCCGCGGGAAATGCAGACGGCGGTTGGAGCATGGCATCGCGCATGAATACTATGAATCCCGATGGCGCATCTATTGCAACGGGTTCTATGGGCGATGATAACGATGCGCCATTCTAAACTCGAAGCCGTTTACAACAACGAGCAATAATCTTTTAGTAAACAAATATTGCCAAAAAATGGTCAAATAGTCAAAATAGTCCAAAAATATATGGAAAGAACAGTAATCATAGATGCGCTTAAGCGCACGGATTTTGGTAGTAAAATCAATGTCCGCGGATGGGTACGCAGCCGCCGCGGCAATAAGAATGTATCATTCATTGCGCTGAACGACGGCTCTACCATCAAGAATATCCAGATAGTGGTTGACCTTGCTAACTTCTCGGAAGAGCAGTTGAAGCCCGTTACCACGGGTTCATGTATCTCTGCTACGGGTACGCTGGTAGAGAGCCAAGGTGCGGGGCAATCCGTGGAGATTCAACTGACCGAGTTGGAAGTGTATGGCACCGCAGACCCCGAGAAATACCCATTGCAGAAGAAGGGGTTGAGCATGGAGTATCTGCGTACCATTGCCCATCTGCGTCCGCGCACGAACACCTTCGGCGCTGTATTCCGTATTCGCCACAATATGGCGATGGCTATCCACACCTATTTCCACGAGCACGGCTACTTCTATTTCCATACGCCGCTCATCACCGCGTCCGATTGCGAGGGTGCGGGACAAATGTTTCAAGTTACCACCAAGAACTTGTACAACCTAAAATACGATGAGAATGGCAAGATAGACTACTCCGACGACTTCTTCGGCAAGCAGACTTCCCTGACCGTATCGGGTCAGTTGGAGGGAGAGTTGGCGGCTATGGCATTGGGCAAAATATACACTTTCGGTCCTACGTTCCGCGCCGAGAACTCCAACACGCCGCGCCACTTGGCAGAGTTTTGGATGATTGAGCCCGAGGTGGCATTCATTCAGAAAGACGAGTTGATGGACTTGGAGGAGGACTTCATCAAGTACTGCGTACGCTGGGCATTGGCTAACTGCAAGGACGACTTGGAGTTCTTGAATCAGTTTGTAGATAAGGGCTTGATTGCCCGCTTGGAGTCGGTAGTCAATACGGAGTTTGTCCGCCTGACCTATACGGAGGGCGTGAATATCCTGCAAGAGGCGGTGAAGCACGGACGGAAGTTTGAGTTCCCCTGCGAGTGGGGCGATGACTTGGCTTCGGAGCATGAGCGTTTCTTGGTGGAGGAGCACTTTGGCAAGCCTGTTATTATGACGGACTACCCGAAGGACATCAAGGCTTTCTATATGAAAATCAATGAAGACGACAAGACGGTGCAAGGCACAGATGTGCTCTTCCCGCAGATAGGCGAGATTATCGGCGGTTCGGTGCGTGAGGAGTCGTTGGATAAGTTGAACGCAGAGATAGCGCGCAGACAAATCCCGATGAAAGACATGTGGTGGTACTTGGATACTCGCCGCTTTGGTGCGGCACCGCATGCTGGTTTCGGACTGGGCTTTGAGCGACTGATGCTCTTCGTAACAGGTATGCAGAACATCCGCGATGTGATACCTTTCCCGCGTACCCCGAAAACGGCAGAATTTTAATCATCCTGAAATAAGGAAATGCTATGAAGAAACTCTTTTTATTGCTTAATGTGCTGGTGCTGACCACCACACTATTGGCACAAACTTCCCTGCGAGGCACGATAGTGGATGCTAATAAGCAGGCGATTGTGGGTGCTACGGTTACTCTTGCTAACCAAGACATCTCTACCACAACCAATAATGCAGGTGTGTTCACCCTACTCTATTTGGAGCCGCAGGATGAAGAAGTAATTATCGAGGCAGACGGCTACATTGCTACCATCGAGTTGGTACAACTGCATGCCAATCAAGCCAACGACATGGGTGAGGTGGTACTCCAAAAGGACATCGCCCGCGAGGCACAAGAGGAAATTCTGCTCAACCTGTCAGAAGAAGACTTGAACGACGACGAAGGACGCTCTCAGGCACAAGCAAGTGCATCTTCGGCAAGTCAAGATGTATTCAACTCGCTTTCTTCATTTGCTTGGTCCACAGCGCGTTACCGCAACCGTGGCTACGAGCAGACTGCCGAACAGAATTACATCAATGGTATCAACTTCAATAGTGCTGAGCGCGGACAATTTAACTTCTCTTCGATGGGTGGTCTGAACGACGCAAGCCGCAACAAAGAGGTGGTCAATCCGTTAGAAGCAACCAACTTCGGCTTTGGCGGTTTGGGTAACTCCACGAACTACCTGATGGAGGCATCGCGCTTTGCGCAAGGGTGGAAAGTAGGTGTAGCCGGCACCAACCGCAACTACAAAGCGCGTGTGAATGCGACGTATGCTTCGGGCGTATTGGCTAACGGATGGGCATTTGTCGGACAAGTGGCATTGCGTTTCTCGCCGTATATCGACCAAAAGAACATCATCGGCGAGGGTATTCAGTACTACTCGGGCGGTTATTTCTTCGCTGCCGAGAAGAAATGGAACAACGGCAATCGTTTGTCTTTCGTAACTTTCGGTTCTCCCACCGAGCGCGGGCAGTCGGCTGCGGTTACGCAAGAGGTGTACGACCTGACGGGTTCTATCTACTATAATCCCTATTGGGGCTACCAAAACGGCAAGGTTCGCAACTCTCGCGTGGTGAAATCGTATGACCCGACGGCGATAGTCAACTACGATTGGAAGATAGACGAGCATAACCTGCTGAAGTTCGCTGTCGGCTACCACTACAGCATGTACAGCAACTCTGCGCTGAACTTCTACAACGCGCCCGACCCGCGTCCTGACTACTACCGCAACCTGCCTTCGTTCCTTTGGGATGGGCAGATTGTAGATAGCAACTCTGCGCAACTCTTTGATCCTAACGAAAACCACTACAACTACGGAAACTTCATAGGTGCGGACTTGAACGGCGTAGGTCTTGGCATGGGTAGCATCGGGCACGATGAGCAATGGATAGGTCCGTCGGTGAATGCGGCTCAATACAACCACTTGGTGGACCTATGGCAGAGCCGCGATGACGCTACCACGCAAATCAACTGGAACGACATCTACGCCGCCAACCTCGCCAATAACTACAACAACCCTGATGGTTCGGCTCGCTACGTCTTGGAGCGTCGGCACAACGATATTCAAGAGGCGATGGTGAATATTCACTACACGAATACCAAAGTCAACCATCTGAAAATAACGGCGGGCTTGGAAGGCAAGTTCTCGCAAGGTATTCACTATAAGTCGGTGGACGACCTTTTGGGTGCGAACCAATGGATAGATGTTGACCCCTTTGCTGACCGCGATATCAAGGAGTTGGCAACCAACGCAGGCTTGTCGCAGGAGGATATTGAGAACGTGAAGAAGAACGATATTGCGTCCGACTACAACGATGTGAAGCACGATGGCGACCGCTTTGGCTACGACTATCGTATCAATATGGGGACGCTGAAAGTATGGGCACAGAACGAGTGGAGTTTCAACGATGTGGACTTCTACTATGCGCTCCAACTTTCCTACTCATCCATGCAGCGCACGACCAACATGATTAACGGTCGTGCATGGTATTTGGCGCAACTCAATCCCGACCAAGCCGCCCTCTATTTAGGCAATCAAGCCGATGAGATAATAGCCGGCGCGCAATCGGGGACTCTCCACACGGGCGCTACCTATATGGGTGCCTCGCACCACTTTGTAGATCCCTCTTTCAAATTAGGAGCTACCTACAAAATCAACGGACGTAACCGTCTAAAAGTGAATGCGCTGGCGCAGACAATAGCACCTCTGGCACGTGATGCATACATTTCGCCGCGTGTGCACGATAGAGCACTCTACAACATCTATCAGCACGATAACGCCACCTCGCTTGCAGAGTACTATGCTGCCAGCGAGAAGGTGGTGGGCGCTGACTTGACCTACGAGTTCAACTATCCCATCGTGCGCGGTCGTCTGACAGGATTCTACACGCAGTTTTGGGACGGTTCGGAGTTGAACGGCTACTACGATGATGAGGCACGCACCTTTGTGAATCAGGCATTGAGCGGAATTGACCGCCGCCACATGGGTATAGAAGCCGCTGTTGCCGTGAAACTCGGCACGTATTTCACCCTGACCGGCGCCACGAGCGTGGGCGACTACCGTTATACGAGCAATGCGATGGCGATCACCTCTGCGGAGAACGGGATGGCTCTTTCGCAAGACAACAACAAGATGCCCGTCTTTGAGTTGCGCGACGAGGTGCTACTCAAAGGACTGAAAGTAGCCACCGGTCCTCAGGTGAATGCCAGCCTCAAACTTTCCTTCTTCCATCCGAAGATGTGGTTTGCCGATGTAACGGTAAGTTACTACGATTGGAACTATCTCTCCGTGGCTCCCTCTCGCCGCATGAAGGGTCTCTTCACCGGTGTGCGTGCTGACGGGACACCGGTGAACGGATGGTATGGCGATTCTTTTGCGAACGCCATTGAGACTACGGATGGCGGGAACTGCTTGCGGACAACGGATGCTAACGGATTTCCCGCGAATGCGGTGCTAGATGCCAACGGAGTGCCAGTGCTGAAATATCCGTACAACATTCTTTCCATGCAAGAATCTCTTGCCGCCACCAACCCGCTTAATCGATTTATCATTGATGCCAGCGTGGGGAAGTTGATTTATTTGAAGAATCGTCAGTCGCTGTCTATCAACCTGTCGGTAACGAACCTGACGAACAACACCCACTTTAAGACGGGTGGTTACCAGCAGGCTCGTCTGCCGCGCTTGACTCGCCAAGGCGTGGACGATAGCCAGAACTCCGTTATTTCGCCCAACGCATGGAAGTTCCCCTCAAAGTACTACTACGCATGGGGTGCTAACTTCTTCTTAAGCCTTACCTATAAGTTCTAATCGGAACAAGGAGCAAGGGACAAAGAACAAAGATAAATTTGTAAATTTGAAAATTACTACTATGAAACGCTATTATTCTATCATATCGGCATTTGCTATCAGTTCGCTCATTGTAGCGATGGTTGGCTGTAATCCAGCACCGCTGACGGAGGCAGATGTGTTCACCAACTCCGATGCAGTAGCAGCGATGCTTCAACCGGGGGATTCCATATATCATCTCAACGATTTTGTGGCAACATTTATGACCGAGCAGGGCAATTTCTTGAGCGATTCTACCCCGTACCGTACTCGCGCCACCAATGGGGACGGCATCTATCTCTTCTCGTTGGACACCATCCCAACCGATACTATCGGTATCTATATCCGCGGACGTGTATCCACGGATGATTACGGAGGCAATTTCTATAAGAGCATCGTGATACAAGAAATTGTGGATGGCGAACAGCAAAACTTGCGTTTGTCCGTGGATATAGGTTCCGCCAACGGACTCTACCAAATGGGGCAGGAACTGCTCATCCGCTGCAATGGGTTCTCCATCGGTCGATATGGCGACCAGCCTCAGTTGTGTGTTCCTTCCTATAACAATAATACTTATGCAAGCAGTGCTAATCAGAAAATCGGTTGGATGCCCGGTCGTATTCCCAACGGTATGTTCCGCAACGCTACCACGCTGATTGGCACACCCGCACCGGAGAAACTGCAATACGACACCATCACCATAGCGGACTATATCAATGTAACCAACGAAACGGAAATGCGCAAGATGGACGGACGATTGGTAGTGCTCAAGAACGTATATTTCACAGGGCAATATGAATATAACGGGCTCAATCCATGCAATACCAACAGCCCTGAGATAGATAAGTATGCGAATGTCTTTGCTCCTACTACGCAGAACGTAGGACATCCGCAGAGCCGTGTTATCTCCGACGGCAAGAACACTACACTGGTCTCCAACTCAGAGTATAGCAAGTTTGCCTATTTCTATCTCCCGGGAGCTGATTCCACAGGAATTGCCAATTGTGCAAACTATGTAGGTACTGTAACAGGCGTGTTGGGGCAGTTTCGCGACAATGCACAATACGCGCACGACCAATACGACTGGTCTATCACCCCGCGCAATATAAAGATTAACTCCGTATGCGACATCAATGATATTGTAATGTTCCACAAAGAGACGGGCGAGCCATGGGTGCCTCAGGAATATAAGAAATAATCGTAAATCGTATAATGAACTGGTTAGATATTCTACTACTTCTTCCTTTGCTCATTGGGCTCGTTCGTGGGCTTATGCGAGGACTTATCACCGAGATTATCGCCATCGTGGCGATAATTCTCGGTATAGTGGGGGCACGATTATGGGCAACCAAGTTCTCTGCATGGTTGCTCTTGCAGTTCGCTTGGCCCGAAGCCGTCTGCCATGTGGTTGCTTATGCCCTCTTGTTTCTTGCCATCGCTATCGTATTGAATATCATAGGCAGACTACTTTCCAAATTGTTGCGGGCTATTCAGTTAGGATTTATCAACCGCCTCCTCGGAGGCATCTTCGGTACGCTCAAATGGCTTGCTGTCGTACTGGTCGTGGTGTTCTGCCTCAATATGTTGGATTCCTATTTTCATTTCTTGGAAGATAGTGAAGTGGTGAAAAACTCCCTACTCTATCGTCCGTTCGTAGAGACTGCGAACCAAATCGTCCACCTCATTCCCACCATGGCAAACACGATTGCCGTTCAATAACGCATACCCAAATTTTCGCGGGTCTTTCGCGGGTCGACCGCAGGTCTTCCGCAGGTCTTCCGCAGGTCGGTCGTGAGTCGTTAGCAATATGAACACTGTTTATTTCTCGTTAGGCGCCAATTTGGGCGAGCGCGAGCAAACGCTAACCCAAGCCATCCAAATGATGGAGCAACAAATCGGTAGCCTGCTTCGTTGTTCCTCATTCTTCTATTCTGAGCCATGGGGCTTCCAATCGGAGCACGCTTTCTGCAATATCTGCGCCTCTTTCCTCACAGAAATGACACCGGAGCAACTGCTGAAAGAAACCCAGGCGATAGAGAGGCTATTAGGACGCACAGAGAAAAGCACCCCTCCGACAAACACACAACGCACTGATTGCCTGCCAAATTACCACGACCGCACCATAGATATTGACCTGCTGCAATACTTCGACAGCAACCACCAAGAGCGCATTGTGCAGACCCCATCGCTCACACTCCCACACCCACTCATGCACCGCCGAGACTTCGTTCGTATCCCGCTCCAAGAGATTACGACCGCAGAAATACATCAGCCCTAAGCCACTAACTCATTCATTATCAATAATCAAAAGAGCCGAACATTTCGTTCGGCTCTTTTGTTACTGATGATGAATCTCACAATTACTTGTCGTCCTCTACGGCTGCTTGGGCAGCGGCGAGGCGAGCGATAGGCACGCGGAAGGGCGAGCAAGAAGCGTAGTTCATACCCACGCGGGCGCAGAACTTCACAGACGACGGCTCGCCGCCGTGCTCACCGCAGATACCGGTGCGCAATCCCGGACGAACGGCACGACCTTTCTCTACTGCCATCTTGATGAGTTGACCTACACCATTCTGGTCAAGCACTTGGAAGGGATCCACTTGCAGAATCTTCTTCTCGAGATATACCGGCAAGAAGGAAGCGATATCGTCGCGGCTATAGCCGAAGGTCATCTGCGTCAAGTCGTTGGTACCGAAGGAGAAGTACTGTGCCTCGGTAGCGATACGGTCAGCAGTCAAGGCTGCACGAGGAATCTCAATCATCGTACCAATCTCAAACTCAACTTCCACGCCGTACTCGGCAAATACCTCTTTGGCAACGCGTTGGATAATCTCTTTCTGCTGCTTGAACTCGTAGAGGATACCGATCAGCGGCACCATGATTTCGGGCATCGGGTTCTTTCCCTCTTTCTTAAGCTCGCAAGCAGCGGAGAGGATGGCGCGGGTCTGCATAGCCGTAATCTCAGGGAAGGTAATACCGAGACGGCATCCGCGGTGACCCAACATAGGGTTGTTCTCTGCCAAGGAAGCCACACGCTGTTGGATTTCCTCAACAGATACGCCCATCTCTTCTGCCATAGTCTGCTGTCCAGCCAAATCGTGGGGAACGAACTCATGCAAGGGCGGGTCGAGCAAACGGATGTTGACGGGGAAGCCGTCCATCGCCTCCAAGATACCCTTGAAGTCTGCCTTCTGGTAGGGCAACAGTTTAGCCAATGCTTTCTCGCGTCCCTCAGTATCCTTTGCAAGAATCATCTCACGCATAGCGACAATCTTCTTGTCCTCGAAGAACATGTGCTCGGTACGTGTCAGACCGATACCCTTTGCACCAAAGTCGCGAGCGACCTGTGCATCGTGGGGCGTGTCGGCATTGGTACGCACCTGCAAGTGTGTGTACTTGTCGCAGAGGTCCATGAGTGCTTTGAAGTCGCCGGAGAGTTCTGCGGCGCGGGTAGGAATCTCACCTGCATACACCTGACCGGTGGAGCCGTTGAGCGAGATATAGTCGCCCTCGTGATAAGTAACGCCCTCAATAGTTAGGGTCTTTGCCTTGTAGTCCACGATGATGGCACCTGCACCCGATACGCAGCACTTACCCATACCACGAGCCACTACGGCAGCGTGGCTGGTCATACCACCACGAGCAGTCAAAATACCCTCTGCGGCAGACATACCTGCCAAGTCTTCGGGCGAAGTCTCGATACGCACCATCACTACCTTGTGCCCATCTTTGTGCCACTCTTGTGCGTCGTCTGCATGGAACACAATCTGACCGCAAGCGGCACCCGGGCTGGCAGGCAGACCTTGGGTGATAACCTTTGCTTGCTTGAGCGCTGCCTTGTCGAATACAGGGTGTAGCAGTTCATCCAACTTCTGCGGCTCGCAACGAAGGATTGCCTCTTTCTCGGTGATAACGCCTTCGCGTACCAAATCCATCGCAATCTTCACCATGGCGGTACCGGTGCGCTTACCGTTACGGGTCTGCAAGAACCAGAGTTTGCCTTCTTGTACGGTGAACTCCATATCCTGCATGTCGCGGTAGTGGTCTTCCAACTTCTGTTGGATGGTGTTCAACTCGTTGTACAACTCAGGCATAGCCTCTTCCATAGAAGGATACTTGCTTGCACGCTCTTCCTCGCTGATACCTTGGAGCGCTGCCCAGCGGCGGCTACCCTCGAGGGTGATCTGTTGCGGGGTGCGGATACCAGCCACCACGTCCTCGCCCTGTGCATTCACAAGGTACTCACCGTTGAAGATATTCTCACCGGTAGCGGCATCGCGGCTGAAGCAAACGCCGGTAGCGGAAGTCTCGCCCATGTTACCGAACACCATCGCCATGACGGAAACAGCCGTACCCCACTCGTCGGGTATGCCTTCCATCTTACGATAGAGGATAGCACGCTCGTTCATCCAGCTGCGGAATACAGCGCAGATAGCGCCCCACAGTTGCTCCATCGGGTCGGTGGGGAAGTCCTTGCCGGTCTGCTCTTTGATAGCCGTCTTGAAGCGGGCTACGAGGAGTTTCAACTCGTCTACATTCAAGTCCTTATCCAACTTGATACCGCGAATCTCTTTTACTTCCTCGATGATAGCCTCGAAGGGGTCGATGTCCTCTTTGTTGACAGGCTTCATGCCGAGCACCACGTCGCCGTACATCTGTACGAAGCGGCGGTAAGAGTCGTAAACGAAGTGGGGGTTGTTGGTTTTCTTGGTCATACCCTCTGCCACGGTGTCGTTCAGACCGAGGTTGAGGATGGTGTCCATCATACCGGGCATAGAGGCGCGTGCACCCGAGCGCACACTGACGAGCAGCGGGTTAGCGGGGTCGCCGAACTTGCAGTTCATCAAGTCCTCTACATGCTTTACGGCAGCCAGCACCTCGTCGTTCAGGAGCTCCATAATCTTCTCCTGCCCTACCTGATAGTACTCGTTGCAGGTGTCGGTCGTGATAGTGAATCCCGGAGGAACGGGCACACCAACCAAGTTCATCTCGGCGCAGTTAGCGCCCTTGCCGCCCAGTACTTCACGCATCTGGGCATTACCTTCAGCCTTTCCGTTTCCGAAGGTGTAAACTCGTTTTTTGTTGTCCATTGTTTGTTGTTGTTATGATAAATGAAATTATACGCACGTAGATTGTTCCAAGATTGGACTGCAAAGGTACTACTTTTTTTTGGATTATGCAAGTGTTTAGTTATTTTTTCTAAAAGATTGTCCAAAATCTATATTCCTGTTATGTTGTATAGCACAAAACAGATACATCTTAAAAATGTACAATTCTTAAGAAACGATATGCGGAAATATGTAAACCTTTTTCCGTATAAAACAATTCGTTCGACAAAGGCGGCTAAATAACCTAATAATAACCTAATAATAACCTAATAACAATATATGATACTCTGCAAATTAGTGGCTCAACGGAAATCAACGGCATGGAGGCGTTTTTTAATAACCTCCCCCATGACAACAAAAAAGAGGGTGTGTCATGCTATATTGACACACCCTCGCTATGAAAATCGGTGCTGCTATCTGCCTACGCAGGCAATCTTTACAGTGCCACACCGGTGAGGGTGTAGAGACGGTTGTTTTGCTCTATGTAGAGTTGCCCGTTGATGAGGCGCTTGGTAGCCTTGGGTTGCTCAGCGTTGGTTTGGCGGAGAGAAGTGGTCGGGCTATCTGTAGAAACCGTTAATGCATCGAGGGCAAAATAGGCGGGGGTGTTCATGCCATACGCTCCGGTATCCGTGGAGGTCATGGAAAATTCAAGCGCATAGCAATAACCTATAGACGACAAATCAATTTTTGTCCATGCCTGATTAAAGACGCTATCAACTGCTAAGTAATGTGTTACCGTGTCTGTATTGGCATCATTTTCGTCCAGTCCGGAAATATGCAATGCGAGCGTATCTTTCGCCGTAAATTTCTTTGCAATGTCATCTCCGTTTTGTAGGGAAAGAAGTGTTACCATATCTTGGCAAACATAAATCTCTTTGGGATAGTAGAAATCATCAAATGTCAGTGTTAATGCCCCCAGATATGCTTGATAGTAGGCAACAATAAACGGAGAGCCAACTCCTTTGACACCACCTTTGGCAGCACAAGCAAACTGATTCAGCGTATCTGCGGCATTTTTTGAGATAGTAAAACCACCCCAAGAATCATAATCGGCAATAGCATTGTGTTCAAACATAAACTTGCCATCATTTGCCAAAAGCATTGAGGCAGAATCTGCTTCAGAATAAGTTAAAGTCCATACATCCTTGGTGTGCCCATTCCACACAGATTTACCTTCCGTTTCGTAATCCACAGCAATGCTTGAAGCATCCGTAGCAGTAGTGAGGTCGAGGGTGATGTCCTCGGCGTGAGCAGCGAGCGTGAGAGCG
>JALFGC010000079.1 GCA_022777485.1 Bacteroidales bacterium | reverse complement strand
TTTTGACGCGGAGTTCAACCGTTACGACGAGTCGGTGTTGCAAGACCAGCATGTGTCGAAGAACTTCGTGCAGTTGGTGCAGTCGATTGACTCGGTGCAGGTGCTGGCGCACGAGAAAAGCCGCGAGCAGAGTACCAACCTTGTGAGCAACCGCTATTTTGGGCGCGAGCGCAAGGAAGGACGGCAGTTGATAGCGCCGGAGGTGGCGGAGCTTGGGCAGTTTGAGGTGGACTCGCTCTTTGCGCACATGACGCCCATGCAGCAGCGCAATGTGATGAGTGTGGCGGTGGAGAAAGCCACGGCGCAGCGCGACCAAGTGGAGTATAATGCGCTTTTACTCGATGATAATCAGCGGTATATACGCAAGCACGAGATAGAATTATATCGAAAGTTCACGCTTGCATTTGCCTGCCTTATCTTCTTCTTTATCGGAGCACCCTTGGGTGCGATTATCCGCAAAGGCGGGCTCGGCGTGCCAGTGATTATCTCGGTAATCATGTTTATTGTTTACTATATCATTGATAATACGGGGTATAAAATGGCGCGCGAGGCGTTGTGGCCCTGCTGGGCGGGCATGTGGCTCAGTTCATTTGTGCTGCTGCCGATTGGTATCTTTTTGACCTACAAGGCGGCTACTGATGCTGCCCTACTCAACCCCGAAGCATGGCTCAAGGTGTGGGAACGCAGCGTGCTTCGAGCCAAACGCCTTGCCCGCAAACTCTGCAGCAAAAAGAGACCCTCTAAATCTCCCTTGAAGGGAAACTAATTGTCAAAATAGTAAATAGTCAAATAGTAAATTGTCAAATAGTCAAATAAATATATGTTGAACAAAGTAGAAGAAGCCATAGAAGATTTCCGCAACGGAAAGTTTGTGATTGTAGTGGACGATGAGGACCGTGAGAACGAAGGCGATTTCATCATTGCTGCCGAGAAAATCACGCCTGAGAAAGTCAATTTCATGCTCCAAAACGGTCGCGGCGTGCTGTGTGCGCCCATCACGGAGCAGCGTTGTGCCGAACTGGACTTGACGCACCAAGTGGCGAACAATACTTCCATGCTCGGCACACCGTTCACAGTAACGGTGGACAAGTTGGAAGGTTGCACCACGGGTGTGTCGGCAGCCGACCGTGCCGCCACTATCCGTGCGCTGGCAGACCCTGCGTCGAAGCCCGAGACCTTCGGACGTCCGGGGCATATAAACCCCCTTTACGCGCGTGCCGGTGGTGTCCTCCAGCGTGCGGGACATACCGAAGCAGCCATCGACTTGGCGCGTTTGGCGGGACTCTATCCCGCGGCAGCGCTCATCGAAATCATGAACCCAGATGGCACGATGGCGCGCATGCCGCAGTTGCAGAAGGTGGCGCACGAGAACGACCTGAAAATCATTGCTATCAAAGACCTTATTGCCTATCGCTTGCAGCATGGAGCGACAATCTCCGCCTCGGCTGAGCAGCCCGCGGAGGAAGTACCCGCCGCACAGCAGACCTCTTCCCTTGTCCACCGCGGCGACACCGTCTCGCTACCCACTGCTTATGGCGACTTCATGCTCACGCCTTTCCGCGATATGTCCAACGGACTGGAGCATGTGGCGCTGGTGAAAGGCGAGTGGAAGGAAGGCGAGCCTATCCTCTGCCGAGTGCATTCGTCCTGCATGACAGGCGATGTCTTCGGCTCTATGCGCTGCGAGTGCGGAGAGCAACTGCACCGCGCCATGCAGATGATTGACGAGGCAGGCAAAGGTATCATCGTCTATATGAATCAAGAGGGTAGGGGTATCGGACTGATGAACAAGATACGCGCCTACAAACTGCAAGAGCAGGGCGACGACACCGTGGAGGCGAATGTCCATTTAGGCTTTCGACCCGATGAGCGCGACTACGGCGTGGGCGCACAAATCCTGCGCGAGATGGGGGCTACACGCCTGCGACTCCTGACCAACAACCCCGTGAAGCGGGTAGGGCTGGAGAGTTACGGGATAGAGATTGTAGAGAACCTGCCCATCGAGATACAGCCGAATCCATACAACCTCCGATATATGCGCACAAAGAAAGAAAAAATGCATCACGACTTGCATTTGGTGTGATTGGCACGGATTTTGTATCTCATTTGTCAGTTATTAACACGGAACGAAGCGGAGTGCATAACACGAAGTTCCCAACACAAAGTTTAACATTATGAAACGTCTATTGTCTTTGATTCTTACGGCAATGCTGATGACGACCTTTGCCGTACACGCCGATGAGACGATTACCGTCACGGCGAACAGTGCTGACATCTCAGAGGGGCTTGACCTGAAGATAGTAGCGAAACTTTTTGCACAAGCCAAAGACCTTGAGGAGTTTGAGTCCCTGCTCAACAACCCCGACTCGGCGTTCTGCAACCTTGACCTGAACGGAGACGGCGATATTGACTATATCCGCGTGGTGGAAGTGGGCGAAGGCAAGAAACGCCTCGTTGTGTTGCAGGCTATCTTGGCGAAAGATATCTACCAAGATGTGGCGTCTATATATATTGAGAAAGACGAAGCAGACAAGGTAACCGTCCAAATCGTCGGTGACGAGTATATCTACGGCACCAACTATATCATCGAGCCGGTGTATATCTACCAACCCGTTATCTACGACTGGTTCTGGGGTCCCTATTGCTACGCGTACACCTCGCCGTGGTACTGGGGCTATTACCCCTCATGGTGGTATGCACATAGCGTCTGGGCATACGATTACTATTGGCACCATTGCTATGCCTACCATCACTACCACAGCCACTGCTGCAGTTTCCGCCCGGGGCGTGAGCCGCGTCCTGCCATGCGCGACATGAGGCGACCTGTCTCTCGCCGCGATTATGCTGCGGCTAATCCCCAACGTTCTTTCTCGCAACGCAACCCCACTATGCGCAACGCCAACGACATGCGTTCCACGCGCACTGCCACTTTGGCTGCCTCAAGCCGTGCACCCCAAGGCGCTACTTCGGCAAGAGCACCGCAGGGAACGACCTCGCAGCGTGTAGCAGGTGCTACTAACTCCTCCGCCTCGCTTCGTTTATCCCGACCTGTCGGGACGGGGAGGGGACAAGGGGCGGGGCAATCTGCAACGACCTCACAGAGGACGGCAACTGCCACTACGAGCAACCGTACATTCGGCAGTCAGAACACCGCCGTAGCGCGTGCAACGCAAACATCTACGCGTACGGCAGCCACTGGGAGCGCCCAAACAGTGTCGCGGGCGGGAACAACGACTACGCGTACTAACACGGCAACCACTGTGGGAACAACCACACGCACGGCTACGACCACGCGTCCTTCCTCTGCTACGACCACACGCACAACGACTACTACTACCCGTACCTCTTCCGCAATGCCCGCTCGCACCTCAAGCACCACGACGCGCGCTACAAGTGCAACGCCTGCTCGCACGAGCAGTAGTACTACTACCCGTACGAGTAGCGCCACTACCAATCGCACATCAAGCAGTAGCGTAAATACTACCCGCACCTCGAGTAGCAGCACCCGCACATCCGGTACTTATAGCGGCGGTAGCAGCACCCGCACCTCCGGCAGTTACGGTGGTGGTGGAGGTAGCACCCGCACCTCCGGCAGTTACGGTGGCGGTGGAGGTAGCACCCGCACCTCCGGTGGTGGCAGCACCCGCCGATAATTGTCAAATAGTAAATTGTCAAATTGTCAAATAGTAAATTGTCAAATTGTCAAATTAAACTATGCGTGTTCTCTTATTAAACGGCTCCCCGCATGAGCATGGCAACACTGCCATTGCCCTGCAAGAAATAGCCAACACCCTCCGCGCGGAGGGTGTTGACGCGGTTACTATCCATCTCGGCAACCAACCCACGCGCGGCTGTATCGCTTGCGGCGCCTGCAAGACCAAAGGCAGGTGTTGCTTCTCCGATACTTTGTACGACGCCATCCGTCAGACCTTGGAGGAAGGCATAGACGGTATCGTGGTCGGCTCTCCCGTCTATTATGCGGGTCCCAACGGCTCCCTCTGCGCACTGCTCGATAGGGTGTTCCAGTCCTGTGCCTCGCTCCTCGCTTACGAACCTGCTGCAGCGGTGGCGGTATGCCGCCGTGGAGGAGCCAGTGCCACTTTCGACCGACTGAATAAGTACTTCACTATCAACAACATGCCCGTTGTCCCCTCCCAATACTGGAACAGTGTTCACGGCGGTGCGCAGGGCGAAGCCGCGCAGGATTTAGAGGGCTTGCAGACCATGCGAACCCTTGCCCGTAACATGGCGTGGATGATTCGCACGCTTACCACGCAGCCCCATCCCGCGCCTGAGCAACCCCGCCAACGCACGAGTTTCATTCGGTAGGTCTCCCCGCTCAACCACATAAATACACACGCAACGCACACGCTGAGTCTTCCTCATGCGTGTGCGTTCTGTCTTTGTGTGAGGCTGTAGAATGCTCTTGCGAACACAAATAGAGAATTGTCCAAATTTCGCAAAAATCGCCTCACTACGCATACGCTATTGCACCTTTTTACGCCCCCGAATCGACCCGATTTTGGGCGCTTCTCTTGCTGAAATCCTACTGAAATCTCCCCGAGAATGTTCCAAATCATTATCGGAACATTATCGGAACATTATCGTAACATTACCGTAACATTACCGTAACATAAGCGAGACCTTCTCGAATCCTTTTCGAACCCTTCCCGCGACGCGGACGCTTCCTTCCGCACCCCTCCCGTCCCTCCCGAGGAACCGAACTTATAATTGTCCAAAACACGCATATTCAATCCGAAGAACTCCCGTCTCTTTCCCCTGCCCCCGCAAGCCTGTAAACATAAATTTTTGTAAAAAGGGGCGCTCCTATTGCATAATCCAAAAAAAAGTAGTAACTTTGTGCCCGAATAGTGTAGTCATGTGTGTATAGACACATGATAAACGAATAAATAGTAGAATTATAAATTGTAAATAGTCCAATTAATCATGTCCACAGCAATAGAATTTAACCACGTAGGCAAACAATATCGTTTAGGACTCGTCTCCACGGGCACTATCGCCCACGACCTCAACCGTTGGTGGCAGACCAGTATCCTTCGCCACGAAGATCCCTATTTGAAAATCGGTTCCGTCAACGACCGTGCCCAAAAAGCCGACAGCGAGTATGTATGGGCGCTGCGCGACATTGATTTCAAGGTCGAGCAGGGCGATGTAGTCGGCATCATCGGCAAGAACGGCGCCGGCAAGAGCACCCTGCTCAAACTCCTCAGTAAGGTTACCGCCCCCACCACGGGCACTATCCGTGCCCGCGGACGCATCGCCAGCCTCCTCGAGGTCGGCACCGGCTTCCATGGAGAGATGACCGGACGCGAGAATATCTACATGAACGGTGCCATCCTCGGTATGACCAAGCAGGAGATTGCCGCTAAGTTAGACGAGATAGTGGCTTTCTCCGGCTGTGAACGCTATATCGACACCCCCGTGAAGCGCTATTCCAGCGGTATGATGGTGCGCCTCGGCTTTGCCGTTGCAGCCCACCTCGACCCCGAGATCCTCGTCGTGGACGAAGTCCTCGCCGTAGGCGACGCCGAGTTCCAGAAGAAAGCCATCGGCAAGATGAAAGACGTCTCCCAAGGCGAAGGCCGCACCGTCCTCTTCGTCTCCCACAACATGACCAGCATCAAGAGCCTTTGCAAACACGGAGTAATCTTGCAAAACGGTATGCTTATCGACCAAGGCGAGATAGACCCCATCGTAAGCCACTACCTCCGTGGCGACAACGACTTGGATAACCACAAGGTCTGGAACGAACCCTACAAAGGAAATAACGGTTTCGAACTGTTAGAGATAGGCGTGCGCCCCAAAGGCGGCGACTATACCGATGTAATGCGGGTGTCCGATGAATTGGAATTGGTTATGCGCTATCGCTTGCAACAGCCGTTGGAGAAGTTCTGGATAACGCTCCATCTGAAAAATGAACAAGGCGAACGCCTGTTCTCGACCACAGGGGCAAATAGATGCTACGATAAGCACCATGAGGCAGGAGAATACGAGCAGATCTGCCACCTCCCGAAAGATTTCTTCAACTGGGGAACATTCACCATTGATTTTATGGCGTTTAATCAGCCCTCCAACATCGAATGCTTGATGTCAGAGTCTGATTTCATCTCTTTCACCTTGGCAAATCGTCCGGTGGAGATTGGCGGTTGGATGGGACGCGAACCGGGCGATATAACCCCCAAGTTTGAATATATCGAGCATAAAGTACACTAATCATGGCAGCGCAGAACCAAATAACTGTTACCAGTCCGCTCCTCCCTAACTTGGAGGAGTATAATGCCCTGCTCCAAGATATCTGGAACCGCAAGTGGATTACGAACAATGGCTATTACCATCAGCAATTGGAGCAAGCCCTTGCCGAATACCTCCGTGTGCCCTATATCAGCCTTTTCACTAACGGAACACTACCGCTTATCACGGCTTTGCAGGCATTGGGTATCACCGAAGGCGAAGTCATCACTACACCCTATTCCTTTGTAGCCACCAGCCACTCTATCTGGTGGAATAAACTGAAACCCGTCTTTGTGGATATAGAGGAAGACACTTGCGGCATGAATCCGACGAAGATTGAGGAGGCAATTACGGATAAGACGGTGGCTATCATGCCAGTGCATTGTTATGGCTGCCCGTGTAATGTGCAAGCCATAGATGCCATAGCAAAGAAGCATAACCTCAAGGTGATTTATGATGCTGCCCATGCATTCGGTGTTAAAATAGCAGCCCCCAAGCCCCCTAAGGGGGGGGTGTTGGATTCTGCCGATCCAATGCTATATGAGCGACTTAAGGAGTTTGCAAAAGAGAATCGCAATCATCCTACGCAGGCCGAAGAAGTACTATGGTCAATACTGTCTCGTTCACGTGAAGATCGAGCCCCCATACCCCCTAATGGGGGAGAATGCAACACCCCCCTCAGTGGACTTGGGGGCTACAAATTCCGTCGCCAACATATTATTGGTCAGTATATTGCTGATTTTGTGTGCTTAGAAAAGATGCTCGTTATAGAGTTGGATGGCAAGTATCATTTCTTGCCCGACCAGATGGTAGATGATGCCGTACGTACAGACTATCTTAACCGCTTGGGCTATCATGTTCTTCGCTTTACCAATGAGGAGATTCTCTGTGATACTGATAATGCTTTAGCAAAGATATTCGATGCTCTTCAACACCCCCTTCAGGGGGCTTGGGGGCATCTTCAACGCCCCCTTCAGGGGGATGGGGGGCTGGTGTCGATATTGAAATATGGCGATGTAAGCACCCTTTCATTTCATGCCACGAAGGTGTATAACACTATCGAGGGCGGAGCAATGGTCATGCACACACCCGAGATGAAATACGATGTGGATAATCTCAAGAATTTCGGCTTCCGTGGCGAGACTACAGTCGTAGCACCGGGCATCAACTCCAAGATGGATGAGATGCGTGCTGCCTACGGACTCCTGAATCTTAAGCAAGTAGATAAGGCGATTGAGGCGAGAAAGCATGTGGCGTCTATGTATGTGGATGCTCTGAAGGATGTGAAAGGAATCAGATTGTTTCCTTACGAGATAACGCCATTCCAAAATGCCGATGGTCTATCTTCCTTCTCTTTAGGGGAGGATAGAGGGGAGGCTCATTTCCTGTGGAATTTTGCGTATTTCCCGATTTTGGTTACAGAAGAATATGGCAAAACCCGCGATGAGTTGTACTTCCACATGAGGGAGCAAGGTATCTTAGGGCGCCGCTATTTCTATCCGCTCATTACCGACTTTGAACCCTACAAAGACTATCTCAGTGCAAAACCTGAGAACTTGCCGGTGGCAAATAGAATAGCCAACCAAGTCATCTGCCTCCCCATGCACCATGCTCTAAGCGATGTGGATGTGGAGAAAGTATTAAATGCAGTTGCAAATTGAAGACTCTAAGTAGAAGAATGCAATTTGAATAAAAGAGCGTTGAGTGATTACTATTATGGAAGAGAATAAACAATTTGACAAAAAGTCGTTACGGTATGTAATGGGAAAGACGTCAGACTTTGGTGCATTAGCCAAAGATTGTGTTGCATTCGCTAATACGAACGGAGGCTATTTGGCAATAGGTATAGAAGATGGAGCAGAACTGCCAGATGAACAGCAAAGAATTACCGAAGATCTTCCGGAAAAAGTGATCAAAAGGATTAATGAGTTGACCATCAATGTGGCATTG
>JALFGC010000022.1 GCA_022777485.1 Bacteroidales bacterium | reverse complement strand
GCATCAGACAGCGTGGTATGGACTTTCCAACCCACCTCTACATCTGCGCGTTTAGACTGGGCATTGCCTGTGCAGGAAGGTTTCTATAAGCAGAACTACCTTGGCATGAACAACTCCGACTACGGTGGTGGTATTCCGCTGGTTGATGTGTGGCAACGCGAGGGTGGCGTTGCAATCGGACTGCTGGAGCCGGTGCTGCATACTATCTCTATGCCGGTGGAGTGGCAACGATATGGCAAGACGGTTACCATGGCTTTGCGGGAGGACTTTGAGCAACCCGTTCTACTTCAGACTGGCGATACGCTACATACCCTTACCGCTTTTCGCTATAACCACACGGGCGATTTCTTCACCTGCTTGCGTACTTTTGCCGAAGTGATGCAACGCGACTACGGTATGCCTGCCGCACCTTCTGAGGACGAGGCGTTTGAGCCCGTATGGTGCGCTTGGGGATACGAGCGACTGTTCACCATGGACGAGGTCATCGGCACGCTGGACAAAGTGCAGGAACTGGGGTTCCGATGGGTGGACATAGACGATGGTTATCAGATAGCCGAGGGCGACTGGGAGACCAATAGCCGCTTCCCCGACGGCGACAGAGACATGCGCCGGATGACCGATGCGGTCCATCAGCGAGGCTTGCTTGCCAAACTATGGTGGGCGCCGCTTGCAGCAGACCCCACATCCCATCTGCTCCAACAGCACCCCGACATGATGTTGCGTACCGAGGAGGGGACACCCGAGTACATCACATGGTGGGACAGTTACTACCTCTCTCCTGTGAATCCCCTGACGAAGCAACACACGCAAGAACTGCTGAACCGCTTCTTGCATACATGGAACTTCGATGGGCTCAAGATAGACGGTCAGCACCTCAACTGTTGCATGCCCGACCATAACGACGCTTCTTGCCTCGACTATCCGAAGCAGGCAGTGGAACTCCTGCCATCCTATTTCCACGACATCTACACACAGGCGCGTTCGCTCAAAGAGCATGCCGTGGTGCAAATCTGCCCGTGCGGCTGCGCTATCAACTATTATCTTTTGCCATGCTTCAACCAAGCCGTGGCTTCCGACCCCACCTCTTCGCGCCAGGTGCGCATGAAGCGAAAAGCCTATGCCGCCCTCGCGCCGCAACTTTCCTACTATGGCGACCATGTAGAACTGACCGATGGCGGCTGCGACTTCGCCTCGCAGATAGGTACGGGCTGTGTTATCGGCACAAAATTCACATATCCGAAAGACAATCCCCATGCCTCCGACTCATTCGTCCTAACGCCTCAGAAGGAGCACCTCATCCGCCATTGGATGGATATCTACAAGACCCATGACCTTGCGCGCGGGGAATATCTAAACCTCTATACATGGGGCTACGACTATCCCGAGGCACATGTCATTCGGCAGCACGGCAAACTCTATTATGCTTTCTACGCCGACCAATACCAAGGCACTATCACGCTCCGTGGACTCGACAAGACAAAGACCTATCGCGCTACCACCTATGCGGACGCGCAGCCCGCTACCTTCGAGATAACGGGGAATAACCCCACGGTGGAAGTCGCGTTCACAGGCAGTTATCTGCTGATGGTGGAGGAGGACAACTAAGGTAATGGTTAAAGATAAAGGACTGTTCGCTTTGCGCTAAAAGATAAAGGACCGTTCGCTTCGCTCACTAAAGGATGAAGGATAAAAGACTTATTAGTTTCGTCTATGCGTTTCAGAGTCGAAGGTAACTTCAACTCCCCCGCCTCTCTCATAGAGGGGGGAGGGGGTACGGGGGCGGGAGGAGGACTCGGCTTCATGCCGCAAAGGAAATAAAACCCATAACACTAAACTCTAAACACTGAACTCAAATATGAAAAAGCAACTTGTTAGTTGGTTGGTAATGATTGTTTTGATAGCACTCACGCAGAGTTGCTCGAAGCCTGAGAGGGTGGAGAGCGACCTGCTCGAGTGTGATGTAGCGACCATCACTACCTTTCCTTATCATGATAACGGAGTCTTCATTGAGAAACATCAGGCTCTCACGCCCGTGCAGGGCTATGAGGGATTAACCCGTGTGGAGACCTACTATGTGAACCGCGGCAAGCCTGTATCCGTGCGTGCCTACGAGATGTGTCGCACTGCCGTAGAGGCATCAGACAGCGTGGTATGGACTTTCCAACCCACCTCTACATCTGCGCGTTTAGACTGGGCATTGCCTGTGCAGGAAGGTTTCTATAAGCAGAACTACCTTGGCATGAACAACTCCGACTACGGTGGTGGTATTCCGCTG
>JALFGC010000005.1 GCA_022777485.1 Bacteroidales bacterium | reverse complement strand
CCCAAAGCATTGAAGTTCAGCGCAAAATACTTGAAGAAATTACTCTCGTAGGGGTCATCGCAGTTGCAGAATACGACCTTGTCGCGGAAGTACGACTTGTAGTGCATCAACTCTTTCTCAATGTCGGGCAACTGCGTGTAGAACTCGTCTTTCTTGGCATCCTTTGCCTTCGCCAAATCTTGTCGTGCCATAAATAGTGTGTGTTTGTGCATCACTATCTTTCACGGCAATAAAAAGGCGTGAGCCTCTTATCGCGTACCAAGGCAACCCGCCAAGGAGACCTTTCCTACCCTTAAGAAACTCACACCCAAAGGTGCAAGCATTTTACTACCGGGTAGGTAGGCTCCAAAATGCGGAACCTAACTAATTATTTCAGTGTTTTATCTCCTTAAAACTTGGCGGGTTTTCGGTAAACGCGAAATAATAGTTAATGCTTTATCAATATGTATGTTATCCTATATGTATTAGGCTTTTATGCTTCGTATATAATTTCAATAAATGAAGTGAAGTATCGTTGTTATTATCAAGATAGATTCTCAATATCTGCGGATAGAGAGCAGTTGGTGGGTGTATTGCCCTTGTGGGTGTTGGGCGTCGGCTTGCTCTATGGAGAAGATACCCGTAGCGTCGATTTTCTCTACCTTCACGCGCCCTGAGCAATGGATGATACGCTGCTTGTCTATCAAAATGCCCACATGAGTAATGGTTCCGTTGTTTGCGTGGTTTGCGTGGTTTGCGTGGTTGGTTTGCGGTTTGCAGAAGAAAGCCAAATCACCGGCTTGGGCGTCCTCTAATCCGTTTACCTCTGTGCCCTGCGTGGCTTGCTCGGAGGCATTGCGGAGCAGGTGCTTGCCGAAGAGCGAGAGGACGACCTGCGTGAAGCCGGAGCAGTCCATGCCCATGGCATTCTTACCTCCCCACAGGTAGGGGATATTCAGGAAGAAGCGCACCGCTTGCAGCAAATGCGGCTCATCCAAAGGGAGGGACGCAGTCAGCACCATCGAAGGGTCTATGCGGAAGCCCACGCCGAGCAACTCGAAGCGTCCGTCATTGTAGTTGCACAAGCGCGTGCCTGCGGTTAGGGGAATCGTCTGTCCGTTGTTCTCGCTGACGGCATATGCCATCGGCATGAGCACCATCGCCGTAGCCTCAGCGGGCAGTTTCTGCTCCTCTTCGGCAGAGAGGGGCGTGAGCATTTTCTTATCCACCCATCCCTCTTGCCCGTCTTGGCAGAGACGCACTTGGTACCAACGCGCCTGCTCGGCGAGTATCTCGCACTGTTCGGCAAAGAGTATCTGTGTGCTCATCTCGGCAGTCTCGCGTGCTTCTGTCCGCACAGGAACGACACTATGTAGAGAAATTCCTTTCATAATAATTAGGTTGTTGCAAGTAAGGTCTGAGGCATTACATACCTCCTTTTATCCTACGTATATCCTACGTATATCCTACGTATATCTTACGTATATCCTACGTAATCGACCGCTTATAGTCTCCTTCTCTCGCGGACAATCATCAAGGCTTCTTCGCGGATGTCTTGCGGCAGGGCGATATTGCGCAACTGCAGGCTGCGCACCCAACCCGCGACATCGCGCTCCTGCAAGGTGTCGAACACCTCTCGGAGCATGGTGTGCTGCGTCTCGGAATAGTCCGCGGGGTCTATGCCTGCCAAGGTGTCCAACTCCTCATCGTCGTAGTAGTCAATCTGCGCATTGGTCTGCAAGAGGGTGTCGCGCTCGCAGACCAAGTGCTGCCCGCAACACTCGCCGTCGGATGGTGCAGGAGCAGACTGCATCTGCTCAACAGGCGAGGAAGCATCCGTGTGCTTTCTCTTCCTGCGTTCCCGCACCTCGTACAGCACGAGTATCAGCAGCCCTAAACAAAGGAATAGTATTAATGGAAGCATATTCTTGAAGTTTTGACCGCTTCGCTTTCCGACCGTTTCACTGTCCGACCGCGCTTCACGCTGAAGGACTGATTTAGTTTCGATAGTATATCAGTCTTTTAGCGAACAAAGTGAGCGGTCTTTTGTCTTTCAGCGTAGCGGTCTTTCAGTGCGTAGCACGGTCTCTAATTACTCTACCGCGTCTTCTTCCACCACGAGGTTCTCAATGATGAAGTTCTGACGCTCTATCGTGTTCTTACCCATGTAGTACGCCAGCAGGTCTGCCACGGCGTCCTCCTTGCGGAGCATCACTTGGTCGAGGCGTATCTCCTTGCCGATGAAGCCTTTGAACTCATCGGGGCTTATCTCTCCCAAGCCTTTGAATCGGGTAATCTCAGGATTCTTCGCCTCGGCGATGGCTTGCAGGCGCTCCTCCTCGGAGTAGCAGTAGCGCACCGCCTGCTTGTCCTTCACGCGGAACAGCGGCGTTTGCAAGATATACACATGCCCCTTCTTGACCAAATCGGGGAAGAACTGCAAGAAGAACGTGAGCATAAGCAGGCGGATATGCATGCCGTCCACATCGGCATCGGTGGCGATAATCACCTTGTTGTAGCGCAGTTCGTCCAGTCCGTCCTCTATGTTCAGCGCCGACTGCAGGCAGTTGAACTCCTCGTTCTCGTACACCACCGACTTGCTCAGTCCGTAGGAGTTGAGCGGCTTTCCGCGCAGGGAGAACACCGCCTGCGTGCGCACATCGCGGCTCTTGGTGATAGAGCCTGATGCCGACAGACCCTCCGTGATGAAGATACTGCTTTCCTGACGCAAATCGTCATCGGCATCTTTTGCCGACTTCACGGGCTTGGCGTCGTTGTAATGCACCTGACAATCGCGCAACTTCGGATTGTTCAGTTGGTTCTTCTTCGCCCGCTCGCGCGCCGCCTTCGTTACGCCCGCTATCGCCTTGCGTTCTTTCTCCGAGTCTTGTATCTTCTGCAACATCACCTCCGTTATCTCGGGGTGCTTGTGCAGGTAGTTGTCCAGTTGCTGCTTGATAAAGTCATTGACGAACTTATTCACCGACAGCCCGCTCGTGGGCGACATGTCTTTCGAGCCTAACTTCACCTTCGTCTGACTCTCGAACACCGGCTCCTCCACATTAATGGCTATCGCGCCCACCACGCCGTTGCGGATGTCGCTAAACTCCTGATTCTTATTGAAGAACTCCTTTATGGTACGGGCTATCGCCTCGCGGAACGCGGCTTGGTGGGTGCCGCCTTGAATGGTGTGCTGACCGTTCACAAACGAGTAGTACTCCTCGCCCGACTGATTCGTATGGGTGAGCGCTATCTCTATGTCCTCTCCTTTCAGGTGGATAATCGGATAGAGCGGGTCGGCACTCATGTCCTCCGTCAGCAGGTCGAGCAAGCCGTTCTTCGAAGTGTACTTACGCCCGTTGTAGAGCAGGGTGAGACCCGTATTCAGATACGCATAGTTGCGCATCATCTCCTCGATATAATCGTCGCGGAAATGGTAGTTCTCAAACAACCCCTTGCTGTTGTCCGGCGTGAACTCAATCAACGTGCCGCGTTTCTCGCTGCCATCGTAATCTACCACCCCCGTGTCACTCACCAGATGCCCTTGATGAAAGACCGCCTTGCGCGTCTTGCCCTCGCGGAACGACTGCACGGAGAAGTCCATCGACAGGGCATTCACCGCTTTCGTACCCACGCCGTTCAGTCCCACGGATTTCTTGAACGCCTTCGTGTCGTACTTGCCGCCGGTGTTCAGCAGCGACACTGCATCCACCATCTTGCCCAAGGGTATGCCGCGCCCATAGTCGCGCACGCGCACCTGCTCGTCGCGCACGGTAACCTCTATCACCTTGCCTTCGCCCATGCGATACTCGTCTATCGAGTTATCGATAGTCTCTTTGATAAGCACATAGATACCGTCATCGGAGTGGCTGCCGTCGCCTAACTTACCGATGTACATACCCGGGCGGCGGCGGATATGCTCGCGGTCGTCCAAGTGGATGATGTTCTCATCACCATATGCCGTAGGGTTCGTATTTTGCAATTCTTCCATAGTAGTCAGTGATCAGTGATGCTCCGAATAAAATCCTTTCCTATCTCTGCAAGGGCGTAGCCCGCAGTTAGGCGTTTATGTGTTATCCTGCTCGCTCCGCTCGCGAGATTCATAGGATTTTTACGGAGGAATAGTCAGTGAATAGTGGTCGGTTAATGGTCGGAGTATTCAGATTATTCAGAGTACTCCGATTTCTCAGAGCATGGGCTTTCACCCCCTTTTCGCTTTCAGCGCGATATCATATGCCTGTCGGTAGTACTTAAAGAAATACCGCCACTCGGCTTTCTTCGCCACCGCCGCAGCCGCCTTGCGCACTTGTTCCATCTCCTCGGCGGGCAACTGTGCGAAATACACCAGTCGGCGAGCCACTTGGTCCACCACCTCGTAGTAGTTGCTATCGTTGCGCGCTATCACCGTTACGCTCAGCGTATCTTCCGCAGGCATTGTCTCTTGCGCCCACAGCCCGAAGCCCGCCAGCGTCGTGGTGATAGTAGGCACGTGGAATGCCACCGACTCCAGCGGCGTGTAGCCCCACGGCTCGTAGTAGGAGGGGAACACCGTCGCGTCCATACCTATCAGCAGGTCGTAGTACGACTTGCCGAACAGCGGATCATGCCCATTTAGGTAATATGGCACGAAGATAACGCTCACCTTGCCAAAACGGCGGATAGGCTTATCTAAGTAAGGTATCATCACAAACGCTATCACCTCGCGGTTGATATGTTGGTCGTACAGCAACTCGCCTAACCGCTCCATCGAGTGCAGGAACACATCAATACCTTTGTTCTTCCACTCCTGCCTGCCGGCGATACAGATATACATCGCGTCTTTCGGCACCACGCCGCCCAACTGCTGCTCCGCCACCTGCGTCAGCGCCTCGCGGGCTGCAGCACGGTGCGTGCCAAACGCCTTACCTTTCGGTACGAAGTTCGGTTCAAACCCATTCGGCGTAACAATATCCACGGGCTTGTCGAGCAACTGCTTGCACTCCCGCGCCGTCAGGTCGCTCACCGTCGTGAAGCAGTCGGCGAAATGCGCGGCTTGCTTCTCCGCCGAGTGCTTGCTCACCATGTTCAGTTCCTCCGCCATTTGGTCGCCGTTGTAGTGCTCGAAATAGTCATACAGCGGCTTGCCGTTGCCCGCAATAGACCGCCCGATAGAGGTAGCATGCGTGGTGAAGAGCGTGCCTATCTGCGGACGGAAATAGCGCAGGTAGAAGACCATGAAAGCCGTCTGCCACTCGTTAGCATGCGCCACCACACGTAGTCTGTTTTGCGTATTTTTCGTTGATTTCGTATTTGGCGTGGCTTGCGCAGCCGTCGGCGCCGTCTCAGTCAGATAGTCATACAGGCTCGCCATCGTCATACCCGCCGCATAGCCAAACAGCGACGACTCATCGTAGTCGCCGTAGGCAGCATGGCTCTGCACATGGAAGTTCTCCCACGCCCATGCGTAGATACTGTCTTTCTGCGCCCACAGCGCGTCTGCCCGCAGCAACACCACTATCGGCTCACCGGGCACCGTCCAGCGACCCACGCGCACGGGAATATCGGCATGCGCCTCGCGAAAACGGCATACCCACGCTGAGAGCAACGAAGCATCTTCACGAAAGAAATGGTCGGAATGTGCCCCGAAATCGGGGCCGAAGAAAATAACTTTGTCGGGGTGTTCTTTTTGCATGGAGGCGGCACGAGTGGATAACACGGCGTAAATACCGCCTACTCGATTGCACACCTCCCAACTGGTCTCGAAGATATAGTCCGGAGAAAGCATAATACGATTAAGAATAGGTGCTCCCTTATGGATATTACGCGAGGAGGCTGCCTATTGGTATGGTTATAGTATGATTTATTATTTGTTTCTTATGGTAATTTTTTCCACGCCTTGCAGGGTGTTGAGCGTCGTCGGCACGGTGGTAAACCGGTTGTTGTCTGCTCCCACCAGCGGCATGTAGCGCACGCTGTCCGCCACTGCCCAATACAGCCTGTTATCTGCCACGTCTATTGTCAGCGCCCGCGTCGGTTGCGCCTCTATCTGCACCGCCTGTGAGCCGTCTATATGCGACACATAGAGCCCGTTAGCGCGGTAGTAGAGTTTTCTATTCGCTATGCGGAAGCCTTCTATATCGGGGATTATCGCCCGCAGCATGCTCACCGTAAAGGTCTCGTTATTAAACACCTGCATCGTGTCCTGCACCCCATCCAGCAATGTTTTCGCTGCTGCGTCCGTAGCGGATAGCGGCTTCTCAAAACGGTTGCCGGCAAAGATACGCTGTCCGTAGTCGCCGCCCGCCGTGCGCATCAGCACCTGCGTCGCCGTCGTGTCTTGCACGGTAAACACCTTCTCCACTACCGTCTCTTCGCCGTTTATCGTCATCGTAAGCCGAACACCCGCATTCGGTGCCGCCTGCGCGAAATAGACCGTATAGGAAGACGCACTATTGCTCTCCGAAACAGCCACATACTGCGTGTTCGACACCACGTCCCACTGATAGGTAATCGCGTAGTTATAAGGATTATACACCTGTGCTTTGAAAGTTACATCCCGAAAAACGGTCAACACCGAGTCCGAGCAAACGAAAGTAGGCACGGTATCGTACACCGTAATGCTCTTCACCCGCGTCAGCGATTTCTTCTTATCCACCTGCAAGGTTACCGTATAAGTCCCGGGCTGCTTGTAGGTATGCGACGGCGATTTCGACTCCGAGGTGCTACCGTCCCCAAAACTCCAAGCCCACTCCTCGCCGTCGGTGGACGAGTTGCTGAACAACACCGACTGCCCTGCACGAGGAGCCTCCGGAGAATACGAGAAATCCACCGTCGTCTTGTCGCACCCCGCCAACACGCACAGCGCGAACAATACGATACTATATGTCCATTGTTTCATATACATCTTGCTCATTCATTAATAGCATTTTTAGTATCTTCTCCAAAGGCATGTGCTCCTCGCTCAAATCAACCCATCGCATCTCCGCATCTCGTCGAAACCAAGTCAGTTGCCGCTTCGCATACCGCCGCGAGTTCTGCTGTATCAGTTCCACTGCCCGCGCCCTGTCATACGCCCCGTCCATATAGGCGAACAACTCGCGATACCCCACCGTCTGCAGGCTGTTTTGCTTCCTATACGCATACACCGCCCGCGCCTCCTCTTCCATCCCCGCGGCCATCATCTGCTCCACGCGCCTATTTATCCGCTCGTATAGTTCCTCCCTCGGCCGCGTCAGCCCCACTTTCACAATCCGAAAGTCCCGCGCTTTCGCCACGCCTTTCCGCAATGCCGAGTAAGGCTTCCCCGTCTGCATACTCACCTCCAAGCAGTGTATCAACCGCTGCGGGTTCTGCCTGTCCACCGTCTCCCAATACGCAGGGTCTCGCCGTTGCACCTCTTGTTGTAGCCAAGCCAGTCCCTCTTCCGCATACCGCCCGCGCACCTGCTGCTGTACTTCTGCCGACACCGTCGGTATCTCATCCAGCCCCTTGCACACCGCGTCCACATACAGCATCGACCCGCCCGTCAACACCACCGTCTCATGCTCCGCAAACAGCCGCGGCAGCAACGCCATCACATCCCGCTCATACTGCCCCGCGTTGTAGTCCTCTACCACCGACTTGCAGCCCACAAAGTAATGCGCCACCCGAGCCTGCTCCGCCGCCGTGGGAGCCGCCGTCCCTATCGGTATCTCCCGATACACCTGCCGCGAGTCGGCATTCACTATCGGGCAACCCAACGCTTCCGCCACACGCAGACTCACCTCCGTCTTCCCCACGCCCGTAGGACCCACTATCACCAACAATGTCTTCACTGCTCTTCTCATTCAACTCCTCCCTACAAGGGAGGTCGGGAGGGTCATCCCCTCCCCTCTCAAAACATCGACCCGTCCTCAAACGACACGTCTTGGAATCCTTCCATGTCTATGTCGTCCGTGTCATACTGGCTGCCGCCGTAGAAGTCATCGTCCAAGTCCAAGTCGCCCTTGCCGCCTTTGCTTGTTACTATCGACAAGTCATCGTCGCCCTTCAACTGCTTTGGCGCACGACCGCTGCTCTCCACGCATTGCACACCGTCCATGCTTCCCGCACGCATCTCCTTGAGCGAACCGAAGAAATAACGCTCGAACATCGGGTCGAAGACATATATCAACCGCTGTCCCTGCTCCGTCAGCAGGTCGCTCAGCCGAGTCTCTTCCATCACCATGTTGTCGTACTCGAAGTTGGAATCCATCGGTATCAGCGTTACCTCCTGCCCCTTCTCCCACTCATCGTTGCACATAAAGAACGATGTTATTTGGTCGTCCGAATAGTGCACGCTCTCTAATATCGCTTTATGCAAATCCAAAAAAGTGGCTTCGCTGTCTGCTTCAAACACCCGACGAAACCTCGGGTCGCCCTCTTCACAAGAAAAAGTAATTTTGTATATCATATGCTGAAAAATTTATTGCCTGTTTCCATACAGTCCTCACCGTGTCAAACTTGGGTGATTCTTGGGTGATTCTTGGGTGATTGTCGAGACACTACTGAGACAAAAAGCCGACAATCATAGGTGATTCTTAGGTGATTCTTAGGTGATTCACAAGACGATATCGAACTTTTAAGCCTTAACTCCTGATTCTTGGCTCGCCACTCAACCACACAAATAGGGTGCAAAGATACAACTTTTTTCCGACATATGCAAGACTTGTGCCATTATTTTAGCAAAAATTGAAAAATATCTCCTTTTTTCTTGCACATATCAAAAAAAAGTCGTATCTTTGCGCCCTGAATTTCCGGAACGATCTATATTCATACTTTATACCTATGAACAAAACAATTCAATATCTGTTGTTGGTTCCCGCAGTGTTACTCCTTGCTGCATGTGGCAGCAAAAGCGAACTCAACACCAAAGTGTCCAACACCACAGGCTGGAACTACTACGATGAAGCAACAACCAACTTCCAAGCACAAGAAGGGGTCGGCAACCTGACCGCACCCGGCATGGTACCTATCCAAGGTGGTACTTTTACCTTGGGCGAGAAGGACGAGTTCCTGACTGCACCGCGCAATAACCCGACGCGTACCATCACCGTCAACTCCTTCTACATGGACAAATACGAAATCACCAACCTCAACTGGAATGAGTATTTGAATTGGTTGGAGACCGTATTTGGAACAGTTGCTCCGCAGTTGGTTGACCGTGCTCGCCCCAATGAGAAAGTGTGGCGCGAGGATTTAGCATACAACGACCCCTACGAGCGCAACTATTTCACCCATCCTGCCTTTTCCTTCTACCCCATCGTAGGCGTTAGTTGGGAGCAGGCCATGGACTACTGCCAGTGGCGCACCGACCGCGTGAACGAAAAGGCACTTATCGACGCAGGAGTTATCGCGCTCCCGCCGTTCCAAGAACTGGCTCCGACCGAGAGTGAGGAAGCCAAAACAGCATGGGAAACAGAGGAGGGATACACCATGGTGGCGGACACCATCAAGAGTCCCGAGGACCCCGAGAAAACGGTTATTCAATATCGTGTTCCCTACGAGTGGATTCGAGACAAGTTCGTATTCAATACCGAGAAGTACCTCAACGACAAGAACTACAACCCTCTCAGCGGCAAGCGACCCAAATACGACCCCGCCGGAAACATACGAAAAGCCACTCGCGCAGACGGTCTTTTCATAACGAGTTATCGACTTCCGACCGAGGCGGAATGGGAGTTTGCAGCCTTCGCACCCGTTGCCGGCGAAGATGGACTGACGGTAGAAGGAAAAATATATCCTTGGTCCGGCTACTACCCACGCGACGCGGCTCCCGGTGCTATTGCTCAAATGCAAGCCAACTTCATCCGCGGACGAGGCGACATGATGGGTGTCAGCGGAGCCCTGAACGACGGATACGCCATCACCGCACCGGTGGACGCTTTTGCGCCCAACGACTTCGGACTCTACAACATGGCGGGGAATGTCAACGAGTGGGTGTTGGATGTGTATCGCGAGACTTCGTTCGCGGATGTAACGGAATACAACTCTTTCCGTGGTAATATCTACACCAAGCCGATGAAAGACGAGAACGGCAACTATGTCATTGACTCCATTGGCTGTATCAAAGTGGAATACACCGCGGCAGACGACCGTCGTAATGTGAAAGATGGCGATGTCGCTTCGCTCATCCACACCGACTATCCGTTGGATACCACGGGGGTGAAGAATGCGAAAGTGGACCCCACCGATATTCTCGCACCGAGTATCTCCAAGAACAGCCGCGTGTACAAAGGCGGTTCGTGGAACGACCGTATCTATTGGCTCAATCCCTCTTCGCGTCGTTACCTCGACCAAAACAAGTGCTCCAACACCATTGGTTTCCGCTGTGCAATGTCCACCTTGGGAGACCAAATACCCAGTGTATCGGCAAAGAAATAATCCTCAAACTATAAGATATGAATATCCCTGCTAATCTCCGCTACACCAGCGAACACGAATGGATTCGTGTAGAAGGCAACGAAGCCTTTGTAGGTATCACCGACTATGCGCAGTCTGAATTGGGCGAAATCGTCTTCGTAGATGTCAACACCGTAGACGAAAATGTTGCGCAAGGCGAAGTCTTTGGCTCAGTAGAAGCCGTGAAGACGGTATCTGACCTCAATATGCCCGTCTCCGGCACTGTGCTTGAGTTCAACGAAGCCCTGAACGACCAACCCGAGTTGGTCAACAACGACCCCTACGGCGAAGGATGGATGATCAAGGTTACCGTTGATAATCCTGCGGAATTGGATACTTTGCTGGACGCTGCCGGTTACGAGAAACTGATTGGCTAATCTGCAAAGCACTACTTCCCTCACATAAAAGACTGCCTGACAAGTTGAGTTAGGCAGCCTTTTTGCATAGTGCCTCCGCCGTTTTCCCCTGCGGCAACACGGTTTCGACACTTCGCTCAGCAACAAAATGGTTGTTTTTATCCAAACTATTGCGTATCTCAAAAAAAAGCAGTACCTTTGCATTCGATTTGCTTCGGTACAAAAAAAAGAGCCCTTGCGGACTCTTCGTCGGGATGACAAGATTCGAACTTGCGACCTCCGGTCCCCCAGACCGTTGCGCTACCGGACTGCGCCACATCCCGATACTTTCGAGGGTTCTTCCTTCAAAAGCGGGTGCAAAGGTACGACTTTTTTTTGATATGACCAAATAAATTTGAAAAAATCTTGCAAAAAACATGATTTATGAGCAAAAAATTCTACATAGAGACCTACGGGTGCCAAATGAATGTGGCAGATAGCGAGGTAGTAGCGGCTATCATGCAGACTGCCGACTGCCAAATGACGGACGACTGGCATGAGGCAGATATTATCTTGCTGAACACCTGCTCTATTCGAGACAACGCGGAGCAGAAAGTGGTGAGCAGGCTGCGGGAACTCAGGGCGCTTACCCGAAAGGAACACCGTCCCACGATGGGCGTTATCGGTTGTATGGCGGAGCGCATGGGCGAGGAGTTGATAAAGGACTACAAAGTGGACTTTGTGGCAGGTCCGGACGCGTATATGGATATCCCCAACCTGCTGGCACAGTGCGAGTTAGGGCAGAAAGCCATCAACATCGAACTGAGCAAGACGGAGACTTATCGCGAGGTAATGCCTGCGCGTATCGGGAAGAGTATCAGCGGGTTTGTGAGTATCATGCGCGGTTGCAACAACTTCTGCTCCTATTGTGTGGTGCCTTACACCCGCGGACGCGAGCGCAGCCGAGATGTGGAGAGTATCTTGAATGAGGTGCGCGACCTATGGGCAAAGGGCTACAAGGAAGTAACCCTGCTGGGACAGAATGTGAACTCGTGGCAGGCAGGGGAAATGGACTTTGCGGACTTGCTGGAGATAGTAGCAGAGGCAGTGCCCGATATGCGTATCCGCTTCACGACCTCGCACCCAAAAGATATGTCGGACAAGACCTTGGAGACCATTGCTCGACACAAGAACCTGTGCCGTTTTATCCACCTGCCTGTGCAGAGCGGGTCAAACAAGATACTGAAACTGATGAACCGCAAATACACGCGCGAGTGGTATCTGGACCGTATTGCCGCCATCCGTCGTATCCTGCCCGACGCGACGATAGGCACGGATGTGTTCTGCGGCTTCCACGACGAGACGCTCGAAGACCATGCCGAGACGCTGAACCTAATGCGAGAGGTGGGCTTCGACACGGCGTTCATGTTCAAATATAGCGAGCGCCCTGGTACCTACGCGCAGAAACACCTGCCGGACAACATTGCCGAAGAGGAGAAAGTGCGCCGACTGAATGAGATTATCGCCCTGCAAAACGAGTTATCGCTGGCGAGCAACCGCAGGGAGATAGGCAAGACGGTGGAGGTGCTGGTAGAGGGTTTCTCGAAACGCAGCCACGACGATATGTTCGGGCGCACATCGCAATACAAGACGGTGGTCTTCCCGCGTGCGGGTAGACATATTGGCGAACTGGTGCAAGTGCATGTGTTAGAGGCGAGTGCTGCCACCCTGCGCGGCGAGATAGTGGAAGAGTAAGAACGCAGCCACCACTCCCCGCGAACCGACCTGCGTTCGAAATAAGTCCCCACTTGCGCGTCTTAGGGTACGGGGGCAGGGAAGAGGAAAATCTTAGTAATTGTACTCATAGGCGGATAAAGGCAACATGACTGACCTCACTGCCGCAGACGGCAACAATGAAACGCATTGCAGAAGAGAAACATACAGTAGAAACGATGATACGCTTGTATTGTCGCAAGCGACACGGGGTAACAGACGGAGGACTCTGTCCGGATTGTCAGACCTTGCTCCATTACGCGACGCAGCGCTTGGATTGTTGTCGATATGCCGAGGCAAAGCCGACTTGTGATGCATGTGCTGTTCATTGTTACAAACCCGAAATGCGCGAGCAGATACGACAAGTGATGCGGTATAGTGGTCCCAGGATGATTTGGTACCATCCCTTTATGGCCATTACTCATGTGATTCGAAGAATCCAAAGCAAAAGAAAAGCGTAAAGCAAGCAGACGCAAGCATACGACCATTTGTCTACCGAGAATGGGGGAGTATATCAATGTTTATGGCTTCCTAAGTCCAACAATCTTCGGTCAAAAGGTCAAAATACAGGTAGAAATTGTAGAAAAGTAGCGAAAAATTGCATTTTTTTTCAATTTTGTTTGGCTATATAAAAAAAAAGCCGTACCTTTGCAGTCGAAAACAAATAAAATTTTCATAGTTAAGGTTTAGGTTTAATGGCAATAGGAGGCTGTGAAGTTTCCTATTGTTTTTTCCGACAAGCCAAATGGATAAACAAAATAGGGACAAAAATCCTGAAAAGATATGAAGAAGGAGAATAAACAAACAGTTTCTGCGCCCGAGGTGCAAGAGAGAGTTCAAACCGATGTATCCCAACCCGTTGTGGACTTCTCCAATGTGGATGAGGTGCGCAAAGCGGTGATTATGAGCGAGATACTGAACAGGAAATACTGATTTATAAATATAAAATAATACTATGGCAGTTACTTACATGACCGCAGAAGGTCTGCAAAAACTAAAAGACGAACTCCAGTTTTTGGAGAGCACAGAGCGTCCGCGCGTGATTGCCGCTATAGCAGAAGCACGCGACAAGGGAGATTTGAGTGAGAACGCAGAATACGATGCCGCCAAAGAGGAGCAAGGGCATCTGGAGAGTCGTATCGCACAATTGAAAGGCAAGATAATGGATGCCCGTATCATTGACCAAAGCACCGTCAATACCGACGAGGTGCAGATACTTACTAAGGTACGCGTGCGCGTGAAGAAGAGCGGAGCGGAGAAAGTGTACCAACTCGTTACCGAAGGCGAAGCCAACATCGCAGAGGGTAAGATAGCCGTTACCACCCCCATCGCCAAAGGACTGATGGGCAAGAAAGTGGGCGATGTGGCACAGGTGCAAGTGCCCGCGGGAATGATGGAGTTTGAGATATTGGAGATAAGCCTGTAAAGGACCCACGACCGCTCACTTCGTTCGCTAAAGGACACTGGATAAAAGACGAAATAGTTTGTGACTGTGTATATTATTCATAAACGAAGGTAATAAGTCTTTCATCCTTTATCCTTTATCTTTCATCCTTAATCCTTAATCCTTTATCTTTCATCCTACAATGACACTCTTCACTCGAATCATCAATGGTGAGATTCCTTCGTACAAGGTAGCGGAGGACGAAAAATACTACGCGTTCTTAGACATCAACCCGTTGCAGAAAGGACATACACTGGTTATCCCCAAGTTGCCCGAACCCGAGGCTGACTATATCTTCGACCTCGACGACGCGACCTTGGCGGGGCTAATGGTGTTCGCCAAGAAAGTGGCGCAGGGGCTGAAAGAAGCAACGGGCTGCAAGCGCGTGGGCGTAGCCGTACTGGGCATGGAGGTGAACCATGTGCATGTACATTTAGTGCCGATGAATAGCGAGCGCGACATGCTCTTTACCAACCCGAAACTGCAACTGCCCGCCGAAGAGATGGCGCTGATAGCCAACTCGATAGCAGAAGCAATAGAAAAAGCCTGACGCGGATGAGATGCCGCTTGATGATAGGAATTGCCTTGTGTGGACTGATGTTCGCACAAGGTAATTTTGCTTTTGCAGCACAGTCGACTGACAGCCTTGCCTTTCAGCGGGCGTTGGCGCAACGCGACTACGGGATAGATGCTTTTAAGCAAGGTGAATCTGCTGCTGCGCAAGACAGCCTAATCGCTGCATACGACACCTTCATGCGCCTTCGGCGCTACGACTATGCCTCGCTCTGCCTCTATGAGCGCGCCATCGAGTACATGAACATCGGCGCCTTCGACCAAATGGAGGTGCTGATGCGGCAGTTGGAGGCACTGACCCAAATGCCCAATCAACAAGCAGGCGCAGAAGAACTCATTCTCTTCAACTACTACTCCGTGGCTTCCGCCTACTATGCCCAATTGGATAGCGGCGCCCTTGCCATTCGCTATGGCGAACTGTCTATTCAGGCGATGGAGGAACTGCCGAACCCCGAGCAGTGGCGTATCATCCCGCCGTGGAACTACTACAACCAAGCCCTCTACTACGATTTCTACACATCCCCGCGGCAGACCGACAGCATTGAGGCGTACTTGCGGCGCGCCGAACATGCCGCTACTTTGCTGCCCCACCTCGAAGATAGGCAAGAGGTATGTATCAGCATTCAGGATATGTGGGCATGGCTGCACTATTATCGGAAGCAGTACCGCGCCGCCGAACAGACCATGCGGGAGGTGTTGGCGAGGATAGACAGCGTGGCGGAGTTTCATCCGAACACCATCGTAACCGAGCGTGGAGAGGCATATGCTTTCATGGTTATGCTATGTACTGAGCAAGGGCGCTACCGCGAGGCACTCGACTGGCAAGAACGGCTGATAGAGAACAACGCCGTCCGCTACGACATTGACAAGACCGCCAGCCTGCAAGAGATAGAGACGCGCTACGAGGTCGAAAAGAAAGCGCTTGAGATGGAGCGGCTGCAAGAACGCAACCTTGCTTTCCGACGCCTGCTCTACCTGTTGCTTTCGCTACTTTTCTGCGCTATCTTGCTCATCGTGGTGCTCTACTTGCGCAAGAAAAACACCGAGGCAAGACTATACGAAGCCGCTCTGGAAGCGGACAACATGCGCAGCGAGATAGACGCGACGAAAGCAGCACCGACCGACGCTTTCAGAGAGTTGCTGATAGACAACCTCATCCAACAACTACAAGCACTACCCGCAGAGACCCCCTACAAAGAGCCTACCATAGAAAGATTGAAATCACTGGATACCAAAAGGTTATCTAATCTCTTCACGCAAGGGAGGCAACTCACAAACATGGACAAGCGCTACCTGTTATGCTTTGCTGCCGGGATGACGGTTGAGCAGATAGCCCACCTGTTTCATATTGAGCCGGCGTCTGTCTATACCGTCCGCTACCGCCTACGCAAGAAATTCCCCGCAGACTGCTTCCCCTACGGGTAAGAAAACAAGGAGAGCAACTCCGACACTATCCACGACCGTTACGATGTCGGGGAGCGTTTTTTGAGGTAGCGTAGAAGCAGATGAAAAGACCCTCTAATCTCCCTTAAAGGGAGACTTGTAAATACCTGTAACATGTTTCATTTGTTTCATTTGTTACAATAACATTTAGTATTCATTTGCGTATTATAAAAAGAGGCTGCCTAACCGCATTGGGTTGAGCAGCCTCTTTCATTACATGTACTTATCGAAATCACGCCTGCGCCGATAACATCGCGTGCATCTCTTTGGCGGCGTGTCTGCCGTCTGCCATCGCGAGGATAACTGTCGCACCGCCGCGAACGATATCGCCGCCGGCAAACAGCGTCGGGATAGCCGACTGCATTTTCTCGTTCACCACGATAGTGCCTTTCTTGCTGATTTCTAATCCTTTGACCGAAGAAGGAATCAAGGGGTTAGGCGATACGCCCACGCTCACAATCACTAAGTCTGCAGGGATAGTAACTGTCTCTCCCTCTACCGGTACAGGGCTTCTGCGACCCGACTCATCAGGCTCACCCAGCGTCATCACCTGCAGCACCGCCTCTTTCACACGCCCGTTCTCATCCGCGTGGTACTCCAGCGGGTTATGTAGCGTCATGAACTCAATGCCCTCTGCTTTGGCATGGTGCACTTCCTCGATACGCGCGGGCATCTCCTCCTCCGAACGGCGATAGACGATGATGGCATGCTCAGCACCAAGCCGTTTGGCGGTACGCACAGCGTCCATCGCCGTGTTGCCACCGCCTACTACCACCACATTCCTGCCCCGCAGCAGCGGCGTATCCGTAGCCTCGCTGCTCGCGTCCATCAGGTTCACACGCGTCAGGTACTCGTTGCACGAAAGCACACCGTTCAGGTTCTCGCCCGGGATATTCATGAAGCGCGGCAATCCGGCACCCGAGCCCACGAAGATACCGGCATATCCCTCTGCCTGCAACTGCTCCACAGTAATCGTCTTGCCCACGATAGTGTCGGTCTTGAACTCCACGCCCAGCGCGCGCAGCCCGTCAATCTCCGCATCCACAATACGATTCGGCAGACGGAACTCCGGAATACCGTACTTCAACACACCGCCTATCTCATGCAGTGCCTCGAACACCGTAACCCGATAGCCGAACTTAGCCATATCGCCCGCAAACGCAAGCCCAGCAGGACCGGAACCCACGACGGCAATACGAAGACCCTCTAAATCTCCCTTAAAGGGAGACTTTTTATTCTCCCCCTTTAAGGGGGAGATAGAGAGGGTCCCTTCCTCCCTCGCATAATCCGCCACAAAGCGTTCCAGATAGCCGATAGCCACGGCAGGCTTACCCATCTTCAAGTGGATACAATGCGCCTCACACTGCTTCTCCTGCGGGCAAACGCGCCCACACACTGCCGGCAGCGTACTGCTCTCTTTGATAATCGCCGCAGCACCCATCACATCGCCTTGCTCCAACTGTTTGATGAACGCAGGGATTTGGATATTCACAGGGCAGCCCTCCACGCAGGTCGGGTTCTTGCAGTTCAGGCAACGGTGCGCCTCGGTAACCGCCTGCTCAAAGGTTAGCCCTTGGTTCACCTCCTCGCGCAGCGAGTGAATACGCACTTCCGGTGCCAACTCATTCATCTGCACACGCGGTATCGCCACACGGTCCTTGTTAGATAAAGGATGATGGATGAAAGATGAAGGACTTGTTACCCTCGTCTCTGAGTTTTCAGAGTTGACACTATTTTGTCTTTCATCCTTTATCCTTAATCCTTCATCCAAAGCTCCCGTCTTGTACTTCTCATACGCCTCCGCTTCCTCTGCCTTGTACGACTTTAAGCGCGACAACATCTCATCAAAGTCCACCTCATGCGCGTCGAACTCAGGACCATCCACGCACACAAACTTCGTCTTGCCACCCACGGTAACACGGCATGCGCCGCACATCCCCGTTCCGTCCACCATGATGGTGTTCAGGCTCGCCTCCGTCGGGATATGGTATTTTTGGGTCGTCAGTGCCACAAACTTCATCATGATGGCAGGGCCTATCGTGATACATTTATCCACTTGCTCGCGTTGAATCACCTGCTCCACACCCTGCGTAATCAGCCCCTTGCTGCCTAACGAACCGTCATCCGTCATCACTATCACCTCATCCGACACCGCCTCCAACTGCTCACGCAGGATAATCAACTCCGCCGTACGAGCAGCCAGCACCGTTACCACACGGTTGCCTGCCGCCTTCATCGCCTGTGCGATGGGCAACATCGGCGCTGCGCCCACGCCGCCGCAGGCACACACCACGGTGCCGTACTTCTCTATCCGCGTCGCGCGACCCAACGGTCCTACTACATCCGCCAACTCATCACCAACCTCAACAGCTGCCAACTTAGCCGACGAAACGCCAATCCGCTGCACCACCAGCGTTATCGTACCCCGCTCCACATCTGCTCTCGAGATGGTCAGCGGCATACGCTCGCCTTGCTTATCCACACGCACAATAACAAAATGCCCCGCCTTGCGGCTGCGGGCAATCAGCGGCGCCTCTACTTCTAACTCCGCCACATTCTCCGAAAAGAATCGTTTACTTACTATCTTATACACGATTGAAAATCATTATGAAAAAAGAACTAAGAGGCAAATCGAGAACTCCTCAGAGAATATGCCTCTTAATTCTTAATTCTTAATTCATAATTAAAAATACTTCACTTCCTCACCTACTATCGAACTCAGCAGGTTGTTTGCCAAGCGGCTTGCGCCGAAGCGGAAACTTTGGTTGTTGAGCCAACCCTCACCAAGTATCTCCTTCACCAGCGTGTAGTGTTGCACCGCCTCTTCCGTCGTGCTCACGCCGCCCGCGGGCTTGTAGCACACTTTCGTGCCGGTCTTCGCCTGCCAGTCTTTGATGGCATGGCACATCACGAAGGTCGCTTCCGGAGTGGCATTCACCGCAATCTTACCCGTTGAGGTCTTGATGAAGTCCGCCCCTGCCGCCATCGCCAGTATGCTTGCGCGGTAGATGTTCGCCGCCGTCTTCAGCGCGCCCGTCTCCAGAATCACTTTCAGGTGCGCACCGCGAATAGCCGCTTTTATCTCGCTTATCTCATCAAACACCTCTTGGTAGTTGCCCTCAAGGAACTTCCCGATAGAAATCACGATGTCTATCTCCGTTGCACCGGCTGCCACTGCCATCGCCGCCTCAGCCACCTTCACCTCGATGAAGGTCTGTGAAGCAGGGAAGCCTGCTGCCACCGCCGCGATACCTATCGGCTCCGTCAGCGTCTCACGAGCCGTCTCTACCAGCGAGGGATACACGCACATCGCTGCCACATTGGGGATGTCGGGATACACCTTGCTGAAACCGTTCACTTTCTCAGCCATGCCTGCCACTTTCGCCGTGGTGTCGTCGCCGTTGAGGGTCGTTAGGTCTATCGAATGCAGGCACTGCTTCCACACATCCGCATGGTTATTCTCATCGAAGTGTTTACTCAGAATCTCCGCAGTCGCGGTCTTCACTTCCTCATCGCTCAGCACAAACGGGTACTGCGCAAATAACTCTTCAAACTTATTCATAGTGTTTAGTATTTTATTCCTAAGTTTCTGTATATCAGCCCATTCAAAGCATGCTCCTCTTACTTTCCCCTCCCTTGCGGGGTCCCCGAAAAATCTCCGATTTTTGGGGTGCTCTTCCGGGGTCCCCGCAAGCAACGCGCAGTGGGGTGGCTTTAGGGAGGGACGGGGTGGGT
>JALFGC010000002.1 GCA_022777485.1 Bacteroidales bacterium | reverse complement strand
ACCATCTATATCGGGCACGGCTGCGGCGCCATGGGGCTTTCGGCACTCACCATCGCCAAGCCGTTCATGGATATCTGCGCGGCGTTCGGCAGCCTGGTGGGCGTGGGGGCAAGTACAGTGCTGGCTATCTCACTCGGCAAGAAAGACTACGAGGCGGCGAACAAAGTGCTGGGGAATGTGTTGGTGATGAACGCCTTATTAGGTGCGCTGGTGATGGTGGTGGGCTTGCTATGGCTCGACCCTATCTTGCTCGCTTTCGGCGCGAGCGCAGACACCCTCCCCCACGCGCGCGATTATATGGAGATAATCCTCTACGGCAACATCCTCACTCATATCTACTACGGGCTGAACAATATCCTGCGCTCGATGGGACATCCCAAGCGCTCCATGGCAGCGACCATCGTAGCGGTAGGCGTGAATATCATCCTCGACCCTATCTTCATCTTCGGCTTGGATATGGGAGTGCGCGGCGCGGCGTGGGCGACCGTTCTCTCGCAGGCTGTTGCAGTGGTTTGGCAGTTCACAATCTTCTTGAATCCCAAGCACTTAATCCATATCCACCGCGGCATTTGGCGGCTGGATAAGTATATCACGGGGCAGACTTTGTCGATAGGAATGTCACCGTTTCTGACCAATCTGGCGCATTGCTTCGTGGTCATTATCATCAACAACCAACTCAAACGCTACGGCGGCGATATAGCCATCGCCTCGTATGGCGTTATCAACCGATTGGTGTTCGTCTTTGCGATGATTGTCATGGGCTTCAACCAAGGCATGCAGCCTATTGTCGGCTACAACTACGGCGCAAATCAGTACCACCGCATGCTGCGCACATTCACGCTCACGGCGCTATTGGGTACCATCACCACGGCTGTCGTCTTCCTGTTGGGCGAGTGTTGCCCCGCACTGATGGTGAGGATGTTCACTCACGACACGCTGCTGGTGGAGCGGACGATACGACCCATGCGTATCATCTGTTCCAGCATGCTATGGGTGGGTTTTCAGATGGTTACGATTAACCTCTTCACGAGTATCGGCAGGGCGAAGCACGCTATCTTCCTGAGCCTGACGCGGCAGGTGCTGTACCTCATTCCGCTGACACTCTTGCTGCCGCTCCTCTTCACCGCCGACCCCTTGCAGGGCGTCTGGTGGAGTCTCCCTGTGAGCGACACGCTCTCTGCCATCACCGCTGCAATCATGCTCTTTATCCAAATCCGCAGTTTCCGTCAACTAATTGCCGAGCAGGAGCAGTACATGCACACTACCCCGCCCGAGCCGGACTAAAATTTAGGTAATGATATACGAGTTGACTCATTTTTGTTATCAATTGCACAAATATGTAAGTTTTTTGAGCAAAAATTTGGTAGTATGGGAAAAATGTTGTAATTTTGCAGCCGATTTCACACTGGGGCTATCTGGTTTTGACAGCAGGTAGAATGGGTGTGTAAGCACGCCGAGCACCGATAGAGACGCTCGTAAATACTGTCTATCGAACTATAACTGGCAACAACACTGTAGCTCTCGCTGCTTAAACCGAAGTATAGTAGGTTTGCTTATTCTCCGCACAAGGTGCAGAGACGAGACATCGCTCCAAGCCGAGTCTGTAGGCTGAATGGATTAAGCGGTGCGGAAATATACAGAATAGTTCGCCCATGCTGCGATGGGTGAGCGAAAACAAAGCAGATAAGCCCGCGGTTGGTGGCTCAGGTCTTGCCACGGGTCGAAAAAGAAGGCTGAGATAAGCGTGTAGAAAGCATATGTATTCCTTGTTTGGACGCGGGTTCGAATCCCGCTAGCTCCACAAAAAAGAAGACTATCTATCGACTGATAGATAGTCTTCTTTTTTGGAATCCTAATAATCTACCTTATTTGAGCATATAAAGACCATAGTTAATGATTAGTTAATGATTAGTTAACGATTAGTTAGTGATTAGTTAGTGATTGAGCAGGGTGTACGCTGTCTTTCATATGTCTAAGCGCTAATCTTCATATACAAAAAAAGGCTGTCAACAAACTTGTTAGACAGCCTTTTTTGTAGCGGGACCCAGGATTGAACTGGGGACCTCATGATTATGAATCATGCGCTCTAACCAGCTGAGCTATCCCGCCTCCGTTTTATGAAATGCGCTTTCTAAATAATAGATAGGTTTATATACCTTTCTCGAAAGCGGGTGCAAAGGTACGACTTTTTTTTGATATGACCAAAAAAAAGGGAAACTTTTTTATGTTTTTTCTGCAAAACACCCGCTTTTTTGTCCTTTTTCGGCGTTTTCGGGCAAAAAATACGGATTTATTTTGCGTATATGAAAAAAAAGTCGTAACTTTGTGCGCTTTTTTGGTAGATAATAAATTAAACTACAATAAAATTATGCAAAACAAAGGACTTGTTCGTATTTTGGCGGTGTGCCTTGCACTGGTGGCCGCATTCTACCTCTCGTTCTCGGTGGTTACTTCTCACTATGACAAGAAAGCCAAAGAGTATGCCGGAGGAGATGCGCTGAAAGAGTATGTGTATCTGGACTCTATCGCCACAGAGAAAGTATGGTTTGGCTACACCTTGAAGGAGTGCCGTGAGAAAGAGATTAACCTTGGTCTGGACCTTAAAGGCGGTATGAATGTTACCATGGAGGTAAGTGTTCCCGACATTCTCCGTGCCCTATCCGGCTACAACACTTCTGAGACCTTCACCAAGGCGATGGCGATGGCGCAACAGAAGCAAAGAAGCACCGGTACAGACTTCGTAACACTATTCATCGAATCCTATAACGAGGTGGACCCCAACGCACAGTTGGCTTCTGTCTTTTCCACCTTCGAGTTGCGCGATAAGGTTACGCTCACTTCCACCAACGACGAAGTAGAGAAAGTAATTCGCGAAGAGGTGGATGGTGCTATCGCAAACAGTTTCAATGTGTTGCGTACTCGTATCGACCGTTTTGGCGTGGTACAACCGAATATCCAGCGTCTCTCCCAACCGGGTCGTATCCTGATTGAGTTGCCTGGTATTAAGGAACCCGCGCGCGTACGAAAGTTGCTGCAAGGTTCGGCTAACTTGGAGTTCTGGGAGACCTACGAGGCAGCAGAGATACTTCCTCTTCTCGCACAAATCAACGCCGAGTATGCCAAGGTGGCTACTGCTACCGAGGAGGCTACTGCTGAGGAGGCTCCCGTTGAGGAAGTAAAGGCTGAGGAGGCTCCCGCAACAGACAGCGACATCGAGGCACTGGTGGAGAACCTTGGCGACTCCGCTACGGCTGAGGCTGACCAAGAAGCGCAATACGAGGCATATAAGAAGCAGAATCCCTTGTTCGCTGTGCTCAATCCGTCTGTCAATCAGCAGGGGCAAGCATATCCCGGTCCCGTGGTAGGTATGGTGCACTATACTGACACCGCCAAGGTAAACGCTATGCTCAACTCCCCCATCGCTAAGCAGGTGCTCCCCCGTGATGTACGATTCTATTGGACGGTGAAAGCCATTGACGACGCAGACGCTATCTACCAACTTGTTGCCCTCAAGGCACAACGAGATGGTCGTGCTTCGTTGGAAGGTGATGTGATTACCGACGCACGCGCTGACTTCAACCAGACCTCGGCTTATGCGAATGTGAGCATGTCGATGAACGCTGAGGGAGCAAAGCAATGGCAACGCATTACCAAAGAGAACATTGGCAAGTCCGTGGCTATCGTGCTCGACGGGTTTGTGTATAGTTTCCCCACAGTGCAGAATGAGATTGCCGGAGGAAACAGCCAAATCACCGGTAACTTCACCGTAGAGGAGGCAAAAGACCTTGCCAATACCCTTAAGTCTGGTAAGATGCCCGCGCCCGCACGCATTATTCAAGAGGATGTAGTAGGTCCTACGCTGGGTAAAGCCGCAATACGAGACGGTCTTTGGTCGTTCGCTATTGGATTCCTGCTTATCCTTATCTACATGATTTTCTACTACGGACTGATTCCCGGTCTGATTGCAGATGCAGCGTTGTGCTGCAATATCTTCCTGTTGGTAGGTATCTTGGCTTCCTTCTCTGCAGTGCTCACCCTGCCGGGTATCGCCGGTATCGTGCTGACTATGGGTATGGCGGTGGATGCAAATGTGCTTATCTACGAGCGTATCCGTGAGGAGATGAAGAGCGGTAAGGGCATGCGCAGAGCCATTGAAGATGGTTACAAGGGTGCTATCTCTGCCATTGTCGATGCGAATGTTACCTCCTTCCTGACAGGTGCTATCTTGGCTATCTTCGGTACTGGTCCTATCAAGGGCTTCGCTGTTACCTATATGATTGGTATCATCTCTTCGTTCGTAACGGCAGTGTTCATTACCCGTCTGTTGCTCGAGGATTATGCAAAGAAAGATTCGGCTAAGGAACTGAGTTTCACCACCAAGATAACGGCTAACTTCTTGCAGAATACCAAGGCAGATATCGTGAAAGCCCGCAAGGTAACTTACATCATCTCTGCGGTATTGGTAGTAGTAGGTTGCCTCGGTCTGGAGCCGCACCTCTTCGGTAAACTGAACTTAGGTATTGATTTCTCCGGCGGTCGTAACTATATTGTTCGCTTTGAGCAACCTGTGAATACGCAGGAGGTACGCGAGTCATTGGATAATGTATTCAAGGCACAACTTACCGGCGACGAGACTTTCTCGCTTAATGTGATTACCATCGGTGAGGCGAACCAAGTGCGCGTTTCCACCAACTACCTTATTCAGGAGGATGGTGAGAATGTGGACGACCAGATTGAAGCACTGCTCTACGAGGGCTGCAAGCCGTACCTGAGCGAGAACATTACTAAGGCGGAGTTTGTCTCCACGGAGATTAACCCCGAGATTGGTATTATGCAGTCGCAGAAGGTAGGTCCCGCTATCGCAGACGACATCACCACGAGCGCTATCTGGGCAATTATCGCCGCGCTCATCGGTATCTTCCTCTATATCTTGCTGCGTTTCCGTAACTTCGCTTACTCTGTAGGCGCTATCACGGCTTTGTTCCACGATACAGTGATTATCCTCGGTCTGTACGCTATCTTGTGGAAGATAATGCCTTTCTCCATGGAGATTGACCAATCCTTCATCGCAGCAATCCTGACCGTTATCGGTTACTCTATCAACGATACCGTGGTTATCTTCGACCGTATCCGTGAGAACAACAATCTCTATCCGAAGCGCGACCGTGCATTGAACATTAACAATGCGATTAACGCTACCTTCAGCCGTACCTTCTCTACCTCTATGAGTACATTGGTTGTGTTGCTGGCTATCTTCTGCTTAGGCGGTGAGACAATCCGTGGATTCGTCTTCGCATTGCTGCTCGGTGTGCTGGTAGGTACTTACTCCTCCATCTGCATTGCAGCCCCCATCTCCTACGACATCACAAAGGCGATGGAGAATCGCAAAGCAAAGAAAGCATTGGCGAAGTAAACAACCGCTTGCTCTGTATAGTTTCCAAAATCTCTTCCTCGCGTCGGCGAGGGAGAGATTTTTGTGTCTAAGTTTATGAAAGAGCGTCCCTTTGTTATGAAAATGAGGATAGAGTAGGGAATAAATTTGCACAGTTGAAAGATTTGTAGTAATTTTGCACCGTGTTTTGCTGTGTAGAGTGCGCAAATATTCGGTATTATCTTAATAATCGGCAATTTCTACCATACAAGCAAACACCCCTATTCTGCTAACATTTTCTAAATTCTATAACATTATGAAACGAGGATTATTTACTTTGCTATTTTTTTGTCTGTTCATTTTCCAATATGGCTATGCTGAATGCTATGTGTATGAAGAAGTGAAGAGTTGCACCGTAAAATTTAGTAGTGAGAGTGCAAACTCTACTGGTACTTATTCCGAAGTGTTCGAACTTCCTTATGCCGGTAAGTCGTTAACATTTAATTATAAATTGCAGAGTAGGGCTAACTATTGGCACACATTGTCTGTGGAATGGTCAAAGGATAAAAATAAATGGAATACAGTTGACAATTGGACTTCTGGTGAGATAACAGATGCAAATGCTCATTCCAAAACACTTAACTTATCACAGGAAGCGAGATATATTCGTTTTAAGCGTACAGCTTACGCAAAGAAAGTAGGTATTTGGTATGCTGGAAAACAAGCGTTCAATGTAAATGATATAAATGTAGTGATGGCTGATAGTTTTGTGGTGGATAAGACCGCTATGGAGTTCCCGAGTACGCCTATCAACACTGAGAGTGTTGCTTTGCCTATTGTTGTTCGTTTTCAGAATGCAGGTACCGCGATGTCTGTGATTAGTAGTAGTGACGAATTCGTAGCAAGCATCAAAGATGGGAGCAATATGGATTGCCGTGGCGAAAAGACCTTGCAAGTAGTTTTCAAACCTACGACCATAGGCAATAAAGAAGCGACTATAACCGTAGCGACGGATATTACCGAGAATACCAAGACTATCGTAGTGAGAGGGTCTGCTTCTAATACAGTGGAGCCAAAACATACATTTATCGGACGCGCATCGTATCAAGTAGATGAGACTATCAATCTTGCAGAAGTGTGGACAAGCACATCAACGGCGGCACGCTTGTATAGTGTAGTGGATTTTGTCCCTGCTAATGCAGATGATGGAGGTACTGAACCGACTATCGCAGCCGATAACACTCTATCGCTTACGCAGGCAGGAACATTGGTTCTACAACTGAAACAAGCAGCAACGGAAGGTTTTTACGAATCGACGACAGAGCAGACTATTACCATTATCAAGTATGACATGTCGGCGACTATCAGCCAAGCAGCCGCTACATGGGACGCGACTATCAATAATCCTTTTGCCATTTCCTCTGACCTTAACGACTACACGGTAGAGGCCCTTGACCCCGCTATCGCCACTTACACCGATGGCGCTATCCAGACATACGCTGAGACAGGTACTGCCCGCTTCGTTATCTCCCGTGCAGAGGACTACAAGTATAACCAATTGGCAGAAACCCTGAGCATTAGTGTAGCACCTGCACAACAGAGTTGCTATGTGTTGGAGCAGGTTAGTGATGTGAGTATAAATTCGTATGATGGTGCTCAAAAGTATAATTTATCGGGAGTAGGAGAGGAACTATCCGTATTAGTGCATAAACAGTCTGCAGGTACACAAGGCTTCACAATTAAAGGCTATGATGCGAATGGAAATGCTACTACGCTGCTGGATTTGAGTAATAGCGCTATTCCTACTAGTTATGGGTCTCCTATCACTCGTCCAGTTCCTGCAAGTATTGTTCGTATTGAGGTTACTTCAGGTGGCACGCTGAATAAATATTATAAGGAACTGCGTATTACCCGAGCAAATTACCTTACTCCGAGTGTAGCAGAGGTATCTATGAGTGGCACTATTAGCACTATTGGTACTAACGCTGAGGCGAAAGTAGGTATTGATTATAGTTCTTGCGGTGGTACTGTGAAAGTGGTTTCTGATAATCCGAAGATTACCGTTTCGCCGGCATCGTTCAATGCCAATGGCAGTGGTACGCAAGAGATTACCCTTACAGGCGATGCTACGGTGTTGGGGACGGAGACTGCGACCATTACGATTTACGACCAGTCGAAGAAGACAACGATTAATGTAACCAGCACCATCAATCGCATTCCGCAAACGATAACTTGGCAGAGTAGTTTTGAGAAACTGAATGTGTTTAGCAAAGTAAGTTTGGAAGCTACGGCTTCGGGTTCGACAGAGGTGGTTTATTCGATAGCGGAAGGCGAGCAAGGGAAAGCGTCTATCGAAGGTAATATGCTGTCTTTCAACGAGGCAGGTGTCGTGCATGTGGTGGCAACGGCTGCACAGTCGGATATTTACGAGAGCGTGAGCGATACGGTGAGCGTGGTAGTGAGCCTTGCACAACCTGTGGTTAGTGTGTTTCCGACCGTAGAGGCGGTAACGTATGGCACGGCACTGACCAACGCAATGTTGCAGGGCGGTGTAGCCAAATACGGTGAGACTACGGTGGAAGGTTCTTTTGCATGGGCAGACGAGCAGATAACGGATGGCTTAACGCCGAACACCTATTCTTTCAATGTGCGCTTCACTCCTGCTGACGCAACGCATTACAGCACAGCCGTTTGCGCGGTGGGTGTAACGGTGAATAAGGCACAGCAGACGATAAGTTGGCAGAGTAGTTTTGAGAAACTGAATGTCCAGAGCGAGGTAATTCTAAGTGCGACAGCGCAGACGACGGTACGGTTTGCTATATCGGATACTGCCGTGGCAACTATCACAGGCGACCGGTTGCGTTTCCTGAAAGCAGGGACTGTCGATGTGGTGGCTATTGCCGAGGGAAGCGACCTGTATGAGGAGGTTGCGGATACTATCAAGGGTATCGTGATAGCAAGGATAGACCCTGTGGTCAGTCAATGGCCTTCTGCGACGCTCACCTACGGCAAGACGCTTACTGATGTGGTGCTTGCCGGTGAGGCGGTTGAGAAAGGTGTATTCCAATGGGGCGATACCATTACCGATGGCGACCTTGTTGCGGTGCAGATAGCCGGTGAGTACACCTATGCAGTGAAGTTCGTTCCTGCGGATGGCGAGCAGTTCAACACCCTGTACGGAGCGGTTACCATCACGATAGTGGAGGCAACGCAGACGATTTCGTGGGAGAATGCTCCGAAGGCATGCAAGGTAGGCGAAAGGATAGCGCTGAAGGCGGTGGCAAGCAGCGGTCTGGCAGTAGAATACTATGTGGACCAGATGGATAACTATGCGATGATAGACGCCGAGCGCAACGAGTTGGTGGCTCTTGCCAAAGGTGCGATACAGTTGCACGTTCGCCAAGCCGGAGAGGCAGGGAAGTACGCTGCTGCGGAGGAACAGGTTTGGACTATTGATATTGAGGCGGGCAATACTACTGCGACGGAGCAAGTGTCAGCCAATGAGCAGGTTATGGTTCGCAAAGTGCTGCGCGACGGGGTGCTGTATATCCTGCGCGGTGGTATGTGCTACGACATAAATGGTCGGCTGATAGGCGCAGAGTAGGGGAGTTACCGTTATTTGAGACCCACGGAAAGAACTATCTAAGGTTGTGCTTAGGTAGTTCTTTTTTTGTTTTATCGGTTGCATAAAGGAGGAGGCGTGTGGTGTATCTGAAAGGGTGGGGGTAAGGCGCGCACGGAGGGGTCGGCGCGGATGAAATATGGTTTGGATTTGTGTATGTCGGAAAAAAGTAGTATCTTTGTGTCGGATTTTGAAAGTGAGTAGGAATGAAAGCAGTTTATATTCATGGTTTTGCGGGTTCGATACACTCGGATGTGGTAGGAAACTTGCGCAAGTACTGCCCGTGGTTGGAATGGTGTCCGATAGAAGTTGACCATCATGTGGATGTGTCGGTGGGTAAGATAAATGCATTTGTGCGTGCGCATGCGGATGTGGGGTATTTGATAGGCAGTTCTTTGGGCGGTTTTTATGTACTTTGTGCCGATTTCAACGGAGAAAAGATAGTGGTGAATCCTGTGCTTAATCCGCTGTCTACGCTGAAGAAGTCGGTGGGGACGCATGCATATCGCGGCAGGCGCGAGGACGGGGCAAAGGATTTTAAGTTCACGATGCAGGATTTGTTTGCCTTCAAGAAATGGAAGCCTCAGGATAGTCCGTTGACTCTTTGCCACTATACGGCGCATGACCAAGTGTTGGGTGAGGATGTGAAGCGCGAGTATCCAAAGTTTTTTGCGCATGCAGAGATGTGCGGCGATTTGCAGAACCATTTTATGAATGAGCATTACATCAAACATGCTCTGGCACCGTTGCTTTCAAAAAAAGCATGAGATTATTTGCATATATGGAAAAAAAGCAGTAATTTTGT
>JALFGC010000017.1 GCA_022777485.1 Bacteroidales bacterium | reverse complement strand
CAGACATCATCGTCATGTGCGGCGTACATTTTATGGGCGAAACAATGAAGATTCTGTGCCCCAATAAGAAAGTGCTAATTCCCGATATGGCGGCAGGGTGCAGTCTGGCGGACTCGTGCAAAGCAGAAGATTTGGCGAAGTTCAAGGCAGAGCACCCCGAACACATGGTGGTGTCGTATGTGAATACATCGGCGGCGGTGAAAGCCTTGACGGATGTGGTGGTAACTTCGTCCAATGCGCGTAAAATAGTAGAGCAGCTGCCTCAGGACGCGAAGATTATCTTCGGTCCGGATAAGAACTTGGGAAACTACATCAACAGTGTAACAGGTCGTGAGATGTTGCTATGGGACGGTGCGTGCCATGTGCATAGCCGTTTCTCATTGGAAGCACTGCTTGCTTTGAAGGGGGAGAACCCGGACGCGCCGGTGTTGGCGCACCCCGAGTGCAAAGCCGTAATCTTGACCCAGGCGGACAAAATCGGTTCAACAAAGGCATTACTCGACTTTGCTATTTCGAGCCCGCAGAAACGGTTTATTGTGGTTACAGAGAGCGGAATATTGCACGAAATGCAGAAAGCATGTCCGGATAAAGAGTTTATCCCTGTGCCGCCCGAAGCCACGGAGACGATAGGTTGCCACTGCAATGAGTGTGAGTACATGCGCCTGAATACGCTGGATAAACTCCTTGCTTGCTTGCAGACTGAGCAACCGGAGATAATTATAGAACCCTCCCTTGCCGAGAAAGCCTTGTTGCCTATTGAACGCATGTTGAAGATGAGTTAAAAAAAGAGGCTGCCCAACAAAAATGTTAGGTAGCCTCTTTTTCATGGGGTAGTAAATTATGCTATAGCACACTCATATTCAATTCGTATTCGTAAATTCTTTGCTTATTTTCTCTACCTCGTTGTGGCAGAAATCCAGCAGTTGGCGGGCTTCTTCTGCCAATTGTTTGTATTCGCTGAGGCTGATAGCTTCTGATTGCTCTAATTGCTGCACAACCGTCTCTACCCGCGCCATTGCTTGGTCGTAGGTAAGTTGGCTATTTAATGAAGTAGCCGTTTGTTGTTTATTTTCCTTTGCCATCTATTATTACTCCTATTGTAAAAATCAATATCTTCAAGTCCAATCTTAGGGACATATTCTCCATATAGGTGATGTCGTAGTTCAGTCGCTCCACCATCTTATCCACTGTATCCGTATACCCTACTTTGATAGGTCCCCAACTGGTCAATCCTGGGCGTATCTTGTAGAGCAGGCAGTAGTAAGGTGCTTTCTGTTCTATCTGTCGAATGAAATACGCGCGCTCGGGTCGGGGTCCTACTAGCGACATATCTCCTCGCAACACATTCCACATCTGCGGCAATTCGTCCAATCGGTATTTTCGCAGAAAAGCCCCCACGCGTGTGATTCGCGGGTCATTATCTTGGCTCAACATAGGAGTCTGCTGCTCTGCATCTACACACATCGTTCTGAACTTTAATATAGAAAATGGAATTCCATGCAGCCCTATTCGCTCCTGACGATAGATAGCCTGCCCCTTAGATGTAGCATAGACCAACACATATAGAAACACATATACTGGAGAAAGCAACACCATCACACTCAGCGAAAATATCACATCCAATGCTCGTTTGATACATAGTTCAGCATCGCTCATCTTATGTTCCGTGATACGCACCAAAGGTTGCCCGTCTATCTCCACAATACGCGCGGCACCCGTCAGCATATCATATACCCGAGGCAGAATGGATATCTCTAAATTCAGTGGATAAAGACGATTGATAATGGTGTACAATGTACGCTCTGAACTATCCTTTGGTAGGTCAATAATTACCTCTTCTACCATGCCTTTTTGTATACGATTCGCTTCGGATATGTTATGAATTGTGCGTGTGCGATAAACGGCGGTCTTGCGGGAAATACGCGTGATGATATACCGCGGGAGATAACTAATCGTAAACTGAAATACAAACAGCACTCCCAACGAAACCAAGTAAAGTTCATACCTTGTTACTTCATCGTCTATTATGATAACGAAAAAGAAAAGCAGCGAGATAAACACCGCACTCCAAAAGGTCGTGGCAAATTCTTTGGCAGCATTCTTTCGGAAAGGGCGGAGGTAATAGCCTGATAGGTAATAAATTACAACGCAGACAATAGGATAGATGATAAGTGGGGGATAGAAACTGAAAGCAGGTATAAGAATGGTATCAATTCCAAACATCTTGCCATCGTTTACTAACCATCTAAACCATAAGAAACACAACCACACAACCTCAGCCGACACGAGATCAGCGAGGATATATATAAGTTGCTGTCTGCGATGAGAGGTCATGATCGAATGATTTGAATTTCGTTGTGCAATCCTAATTTAATAATACTGCTTGGTTGTTTTTCTTCTTCATCGTCTCTACGGAACAGGCAGACATAATCGGCATGCTGCAACACCTCTTCAGAAATTTGTCGAAAGGTTTTGGCAGCAGGCTCTCCGCTGATATTGGCAGAAGTCGATACAATAGGTCTCCGCAACCGTTCACAGAGGGCTTTTGAAAAAGGCTCCTGCGTAATCCTAATACCCACGCTACCGTCTTCGGCTATCAAATTCTTCGCAAGGTTCTTCCCTCGCGGATAAATAATAGTCAATGGACGAATATGTTCAGTATATTCTCTCCCCCTTTGTAAGGGGAGTTGGAGGGGGGCGCTACACTCTAGCAACTCCCACGCTATCTCCGGCACTTCCTCCACATATCCTTGCAACTTCCCGGGCGCATCCAGTAGCACTAACATCGACTTACAGTCCTCGCGCCGCTTCAGCGTATACACCTTCCTCACCGCTTCCTCGTTGGTAGCATCACAACCAATACCCCATACCGTATCAGTAGGGTACACTATCACGCCGCCTGCCCTGAGCACGCGCACAGCTTCTTCCAAATCCGATTTATCGTAACGACCAGCCATTTATCCTTCAAACCTACAAAAAAAAGAAGGATTGTCATCACGACAACCCAATCTTTACTTAACCTTAAATCTAATACCATGAAAAACACGGTGCAAAAGTACTGCTTTTTTCTGATACTACCAAATAAAATCGTAAAAAAATATGTTTTTTAGCATATTTTCTCTATTTTTGGCAACTAAACTTGGCAAAAATAAGGTTTTTCTTCAAAAATTTGCCCATTTCAAAAAAATACACTAATTTTGTACCCGATAAAGTAGGGCACAAAAGTTACAAGTGCATTTCCATCAACCGCAACGGAAACTATTAACTCAAAAATAATCAAACTACAATTATGAAAAATCTTGATTTAACCCAGTACGGAATCACCGGTACAACTGAGATTCTGCACAACCCCTCCTACGAAGTTCTTTTCGCAGAAGAAACCAAAGAAGGTCTGACCGGCTTCGACAAAGGTCAACTCACCGAACTCGGTGCTGTGAATGTGATGACCGGCGTCTATACTGGCCGCTCGCCCAAGGACAAATACATCGTGGATGACGCACAGAGTCACGACAATGTTTGGTGGACTACCGACGCTTACAAAAACGACAACCACCCCATGTCCGAAGCCGTTTGGGCTACCGTAAAGGACATCGCAAAGAAGGAACTCAGCAACAAGCGCCTCTTCGTGGTGGATGCTTTCTGTGGTGCCAACAAAGATACACGCATGGCAGTTCGCTTCATCGTAGAGGTAGCATGGCAGGCACACTTCGTTACCAACATGTTCATCCAACCTTCCGCTGAGGAACTTGAGAACTTCGAGCCTAATTTCGTTATCTACAACGCTTCCAAAGCCAAAGTAGAAAACTACAAAGAACTCGGACTCAACTCCGAGACCTGCGTGGCATTCAATACCACCAGCCGCGAGCAAGTTATCATCAACACATGGTACGGAGGCGAGATGAAGAAAGGTATGTTCTCAATGATGAACTATTACCTCCCCCTCAAGGGCATCGCTTCTATGCACTGCTCCGCGAACACCGACATGAACGGTGAGAACACCGCTATCTTCTTCGGTCTCTCCGGCACCGGTAAAACCACTCTCTCCACCGACCCGAAGCGTCTCCTCATCGGCGACGACGAGCACGGATGGGACGACAACGGCGTCTTCAACTTTGAGGGCGGCTGCTATGCGAAAGTCATCAACCTTGACAAAGAGAGCGAGCCCGATATCTATAACGCTATCCGCCGCAATGCTCTCCTCGAGAATGTAACTGTAGCAGAGGACGGCAAGATTGATTTCGCTGACAAGAGCACCACCGAGAACACCCGTGTTTCTTATCCTATCAACCACATTGAGAAGATTGTTCGCCCCGTGTCCGCTGGTCCCGCTGCTAAGAATGTCATCTTCCTCTCTGCCGACGCTTTCGGCGTGCTACCCCCTGTCAGCATCCTGACACCCGAGCAGACTAAGTACTACTTCCTCTCCGGCTTCACCGCTAAATTGGCAGGCACCGAGCGCGGTATCACCGAGCCCACACCTACCTTCTCTGCTTGCTTCGGACAGGCTTTCCTCGAACTGCATCCTACCAAATATGCTGAGGAACTCGTGAAGAAAATGGAGAAATCCGGCGCGAAGGCATACCTCGTCAACACCGGCTGGAACGGTACTGGCAAGCGTATCTCTATCCGCGACACCCGTGGTATCATCGACGCTATCCTCGGTGGAGATATCCTCAACGCACCCACCAAGATCATTCCTTACTTCAACTTCGAAGTACCGACGGCTCTCCCTGGCGTTGACCCCGCTATCCTTGACCCGCGCGACACCTATGCTGACGCTACTCAGTGGGAGGAGAAAGCAAAAGACCTCGCTGCACGCTTCATCAAGAACTTCGCAAAATACGAAGGCAACGAAGCAGGCAAAGCACTTGTAGCTGCTGGTCCACAACTTTAATCCTTAATTAAGGAATAAAAAGACGACTGCTTGACCCATAGTCAGGCAGTCGTTTTTTAATACGCTATACGATTGATAGTTAGTTGATTATTGCTTGATAGTAATGTCTTTTGTCTCGCCTTTACGAATAGTAAGTGAGGTATTACCGGTTACATTATCGTCCTTATCGAAAGTAGCAAAATAGAAGGACTCTTGGTCACTCATTGCAAAATCAAGTTGGCTTTCGCCCAAAGTAAATATTGCCACACCTTCTGAATTTGTAATCACTTGTTGTTTTTCTGCAAAAAACTTATCGTATCCGTATAAATTATAAATTTGTGAACGGAAATAATAAACTGTCTCTCCGGAAACCGGTTGAGAGGATTTCGTTACGGTTACATTTACGGTGGCATGTTCGGAGGAAGGGTTGCTGCAACTCATCAATCCGAAGAAACACAGCAACAATGCTGCAAATTTGAGTGTTGTTTTCATACTTTTAATTTGTTTTTTGTTGATAAATAATAGCGTATAGTTGTTTTCTGTTTCTATCCAATGAACACAAAAAAGCGTAAACTCCTCCACTGTTTACGCTTCAAGGCCTTCGCTTGCCACAGATAGTAAACAGCAACCGAAGTCCACGCCGAGAGATATACAATTCCTCTATGCAACTCTTCATCCGAAGGTGTGGTTTCCCCACAAACCTCTTCCGAAAGAGACATAGATGGCATAAATATACCATCCCAAAGGACATTCATTGTTGCCTTGTTTCGCTATCTGTTATTCAAAAGTTGCGAAGTTTTGAAGCGCAAAACAAGCGTCAATAAACGCTCTTATTCAATATGTAACCGAATTCTCCCCATCTCCAAACCCAAGCAGTTCCCATCTTGGAAAACACACTCAAGCATGGCTCTCGGCGAGGCTTCTTTGAAATAGTTTAGCCAACAGACCAATCTATTTCGGCAGCAAAATTACACATATTTTTCTACATATCCAAATTTTTTTGCATTTTTTTACAAACTTCAGTACTTTCTCCATGTCTTTGACCGCTTACTCGCTCTCACTGCCACTACCTTTTCCCTCTCCAAAACAGTTCGATTTTTAAGATTCCGCTACCGCTATCCCACTCTTATTTTTTCGTGTATCTCTCGCGGGTCTCTCGCGGGTCGTCCGCAAGGCAACCCCGCCCCCAAAATGTACTATTATTAAGATTTCCCTTCTTAACCCCACCTTTTTCGACAGATATTGTACCCTTTTTCCTAAAAATCACTTCTCTTATTGCACAATCCAAAAAAAAAGCGTAACTTTGCACCCAAATTGCTTGCAAACAAAGTGTTGCAATGAGAGGTAGTAGAAATAGCAATGTGTTTCGGTTAGTAGACTGGTGGACAATAGGAATGTTCCTGTTGCTCGTCCTGTTTGGGTGGCTCAACATATACGGCGCCAGTTATACTTTCGACCAAACAGGCATCTTCGACTTCAACCACAGAGCCGGAAAGCAGTTCGTGTGGATTCTTGGTTCGCTCGTCTTAGGAGGTATACTCCTCATGATTGACTACAAAACCTACGATGTGCTCGCGTATATCTTGTATGGCGCAATGCTCCTATTGCTACTCATTACGCCAATTCTTGCCCGTGATATCAAGGGTTCCCTCTCTTGGATAAGTATTGGTCCTGTTAGCCTTCAACCGGCTGAGTTTGCCAAGTGTGTAACCGCTCTGGCGTTGGCGAAATACATGGGTCGATATGAGTACCAACTGCGTACTTGGCGCGACATCATCATACCTTTCGCTATCATCGGAGTACCCATGTTCATAATCATGGTGCTTCAAAGAGAGACCGGCTCTGCATTGGTCTTTGGTGCCTTTTTGTTGGTTTTCTATCGACAGGGTATGAGCGGGTATGTGCTATGGTGCTGCGTGGCAGCAATCACCCTTTTCATCGTCAGTGTACGCTTTGCAGCAACTCCCTTACCCATAGGCGAAGGAAGTGTAGGTATGCTCTCTTGTATGCTCTTGCTCACTGCAATTCTTCTCGGTTTCATCGATAGAGAGAGTCGCTCAAAGTGGGAAATGCTTATCGTAGCAGGGGTCGTCCTACTGCTATACGGTATTGCTTTGTTGCTTACCATTTGGTTGCCCGTCAATTTCAACTATGTATCCATCTCCATAGCCGTGCTTTGCTCACTTTACGCACTTGGAAAAGGCATATACTACCGCCGCCCGAAACTTATCTGGGTGTCGGTCTTTACGATTATCTGTGTTGCTTATACCCATGCCTGCGACATTGTCTTCACCAAGGTACTGCAACCACACCAGCGTGTGCGTATAGAAGTGTTGCTTGGTATGAAGGAAGACCCAATGGGGGCTGGATATAACGTAAACCAGTCGAAGATAGCGATAGGTTCCGGCGGTTTCATAGGGAAAGGATACCTAAATGGCACGCAAACCAAACTTCAATATGTCCCCGAGCAAGATACCGACTTTATCTTCTGCACGGTAGGCGAAGAGTGGGGATTCTTGGGTTCGGTATTTGTTTTGGTTGTCTATTTATGCTTTATCCTACGTATCATCAAGATAGCCGAGAGGCAGAAGGATAACTTTAGCAGGATATACGCCTACTCTGTAGCCTGTATATTCTTCTTCCATCTCACTATCAATGTAGGAATGGTATTAGGTTTGCTCCCTGTCATCGGTATTCCCCTACCCTTCTTCAGTTATGGGGGTAGTTCTCTTTGGGGCTTTACTATCCTCCTCTTCATCATGCTTCGATTGGATGCCGCCCAAATGGAAAAATTGAATTGATAATGCTTGGTGGTAAGTTGTTAGTAATCATAACATGAGAACTCATAATTCTTAATTCATAATTATACACATGGATTTCTCTTATGATGTCATAGTGGTGGGTGCGGGCCATGCTGGCTGTGAAGCAGCGAGTGCAGCCGCTCGTTTGGGTAGTAAGACCCTGCTCATCACGATGGATATGAATAAGATTGGGCAGATGAGTTGCAACCCTGCCGTTGGGGGAATCGCCAAGGGGCAGATAGTGCGCGAGATTGATGCTATGGGCGGTCAGATGGGACAAATCACCGACCGCAGTGCTATCCAGTTTCGTATGCTCAATCGCAGCAAAGGACCGGCAATGTGGAGCCCCCGCAGTCAAAGCGATCGCAAACGCTTCATAGAGGAATGGATTACCACGCTCTCATCGACCGGAAACTTGCATATTTGGCAAGATGTGGTGTGTGAGTTGTTAATCAAAGATAATACTGTCTGCGGTGTAAAAACCGCTCTCGGAATAGAGATGCGTGCCCGCGCCGTAGTGCTCACCAACGGCACTTTCTTAAATGGATTGCTCCATTTTGGACGCACCCAACTCTCAGGTGGGCGGGTGGCAGAACCCGCCTCTACCGGTATCACAGAACAACTGATTTCGCTCGGTTTCACCGCTGATAGAATGAAAACAGGCACCCCTGCTCGTGTGGATAAACGCAGTATTCATTTTGAGAAAATGACAGAGCAACAGGGAGATCACGATTGGCACCGTTTTTCCTATCTCGATACCATTGGTCGTGGGCTGAAGCAGATGAGTTGTTGGATTACCTACACCAATCCCAACACGCATGATATGTTGCGCAACGGATTGGCAGATTCCCCCCTATTCAACGGGCAAATCAAGAGCATCGGTCCCCGTTATTGCCCCAGTATTGAGACGAAGATTATTACCTTTGCCGATAAAGATGCCCACCAACTCTTCTTAGAACCCGAGGGGGTAGATAGCAATGAGTACTATGTGAATGGTTTCTCTTCCAGTCTTCCTTGGCAGATACAATGGCAAGCCTTGCGCACAGTGAAAGGGTTAGAAGATGTGGTGCTCTATCGCCCGGGCTATGCTATTGAGTATGATTTCTTTGACCCTACTCAACTAAAACATACCTTGGAAACAAAGAAAATAGCCAATCTCTTCTTTGCCGGACAAATCAATGGTACTACCGGTTATGAGGAGGCGGCAGGTCAAGGTATCGTGGCGGGTATCAATGCCCACCTGAATGTACATGGAGGTAAACCCTTCACGATGGCGAGAGACGAATCGTATATTGGCGTGCTGATAGACGACTTAGTGAATAAGGGGGTGGACGAACCCTACCGTATGTTCACTTCTCGTGCAGAGCACCGTATCTTACTCCGGCAAGATAATGCCGACTCTCGACTCACTGAACGCGCATATAAATTAGGTTTGGCAGACTCATATCGTTATCAACTCTACACAGATAAGCACGCCGCTATTGATATGCTTACCAACTATCTACAAGCCAATAGCGTGAAGCCCGCAGTGGTTAATGCTTATTTAGAGTCTGTAGGTGCTACCCCACTCCAGCAGACCACCAAACTACTTGATTTGGTGCTCCGCCCTCAAGTGAACCTCGTGGATTTGGCAAACATAGTGCCCGATTTGCAAGAAAAGATTGCTTGTATCAAACGCTCAGGAGAAGAGGTGGTAGAAAGTACGGAGATAAATATCAAGTACGAAGGGTATATCCGCCGTGAGCAATTGGCAGCTGAGAAGTTGCAACGATTAGACAAAATAATCATTCCCGCTTCGTTTGACTACAACACTTTGCAGTCGCTATCCACAGAGGCGCGACAGAAACTATCCCGCATTCGACCTGCCACCATCGGAGAAGCAAGCCGCATTCCCGGGGTTAGTCCTAATGATATAAGTGTTCTTTTGGTACTAATGGGAAGATAATGTTTCACGTGGAACATTTTGTATTAAGAGCCGATTTGGTATAAAACAAGATATTAACTATTAACTATTCAACTAATAACTATTTAGTTATGACAGCAGAAGAAGTAAAACTGCAAATTCGGAACATTCCTGATTTTCCGGTGAAGGGTATTCAGTTCAAGGACATCACTACGGCGCTTCAACAGCCCGAGTGTCTGCGTTGGATGAGAGATGAGATGGTGAACTTGTACAAGGACAAGGGTATCACCAAGATAGTAGGTGTTGAGTCGCGCGGGTTTATCATTGCGCCGGCAGTGGCTATGGAGTTGGGCGTGGGCTTTGTGCCTATCCGCAAACCTGGTAAGTTGCCCGCAGAGACCGTGGAGATTAGTTACCAAAAGGAGTATGGTGTGGACACCATTCAGATGCACAAAGATGCACTTTGCGCCGATGATGTGGTGCTTCTCCACGATGATTTGTTGGCAACTGGCGGCACTATGGCGGCAGCGATAGAGCTGGTGAAGAAGTTTGGCGTGAAGAAAGTGTATGTGAACTTCCTTATTGAACTCGATTTCCTAAACGGTCGCGCACTGCTGGAGAAAGGGGCAGAAGTGGATTCACTCATCCACATGTGATTTTGGATAAGCGGTCGCAACATATTGCATCGCTCCTCCAGCGTATCCCGCAAAATCCGGGCGTGTATCAGTACTTCAACAGCGAGGGGGAGATAATCTATGTGGGTAAAGCCAAGAACCTGCATAGACGGGTGAATAGTTATTTTCAGAAAGACCATCAAAGCAGCAAGACACGTCAACTGGTGGCGCATATTTCGGATATACGCTATGTAGTGGTGGACTCGGAGCAGGATGCTTTTCTGCTGGAGAACAACCTCATCAAGAAGTATCAACCGCATTACAATATCCTGCTCAAAGACGGCAAGTCGTATCCCAGCATCTGCATCACGCGCGAACCCTACCCTCGTATCTTCAAGACGCGCACCATCAACAAGAAATGGGGCGACTATTATGGTCCGTACAGTTTCGGCAATACGGTGGATTTGATGATAGAACTAATCCACAAACTATTCCCTATCCGCAGTTGCAACATGCCGATGACAGCGGAGCAAATAGCGCGGGGGAAGTTCAAAGTATGCTTGAAATATCACTTAAAAACCTGCTGTGGAATCTGCGAGCAGAAGGTCAATAAGGAGCAATACGCCACATGGGTTACGCAGGCGCGCAAGATTATCCGAGGCGATGGGCACGAGATAAGTCGGCAGATAGAAGATGAGATGTATCGCCTGTCGGCAGAGATGAAGTTTGAGGAAGCGCAGCGCGAGAAAGAGAAGTTGGAACTATTGCGGCAGTTTTGCAGCAAGACCATTATCACCAATAGTTCAGCCGGCGATGTGGATGTGTTTGGCTACGATGAACAGGACGACAATGTGTATATCAGCATGCTGCATGTGCACAACGGGAGCATCGTGCAGGGGCAGACTATTGAGTACAAGAAGAGATTAGACGAAGCGAAAGAGGAGATTTTGGCGATGGGTATGATGGAGTTGCGCGAGCAGTTGGGGAGCCAAACACGCGAAGTGATAGTGCCGTTTATCCCCGATGGATTCGACGAAACCTTGCATGTATATATTGCTCTTAATGGAGACAAGAAGAAACTGCTGGACCTCGCCATGCAGAATGTGCGGCAATATAAACTCGACCGTATCAAGCAGGCTGACAAACTCAATCCCGACCAGCGTGCAGTGCGTATCCTGAGCGAACTGCAACGCATGCTCAACCTCCCTACTCTGCCCGCTCTCATCGATAGTTTCGACAACTCCAACATCAACGGCACCAACGCCGTAGCAGGGTGTGTCGTCTTTAGGATGACAAAACCGAGCAAGCAAGACTATAAGCGGTTTGAGATAAAGACGGTTGAGGGTGCAGATGACTACGCGAGTATGCGGGAGGTGGTGCGCCGTAGGTATAGCCGTGTGGTGGAAGAAGGTGGCAAGTTGCCCGACCTGATAATTGCCGACGGTGGCATCGGGCAGATGCACGCCATCCGCGAGGCGGTGGAAGACCAGTTGGGCTTGCGTATCCCTATCGCCGGACTGAAGAAGAACGACAAGCACCGCACGCAGACCCTGCTCTATGGCTTCCCACCTCAAGAAGTGCAGATGCCCGTAACAAGCGAAGTGTTCCGTCTGCTCACGCAGATACAAGACGAAGTGCACCGATTTGCCATCTCCTACCATAAACAGAAGCGTAGCAAGGCACAAATAAAGAGCCAACTGGATGATATTCAAGGCATTGGACCTGCTACTAAGCAGAAGATACTGCAACATTTCGGCTCTGTGAAGCGTGCTGCTTCAGCCGATTTGGGCGAGTGGACTGATTTGCTCGGAACTAAAAGAGGTTCAATGCTTTACGAGCATTTTCAGGCAAAAATAACCCTCTGAGAATCGCATATTTTTCACGACTATGATCACTTATACAGTAAAAATAACCCCCGAAAAAGGGCTTTTCTTGCTCAATGCGCAAGGAGAGGAGGTGAGGACCACCGATGTGCTGTTGCAGACTGCTCCTCGTCGTGTCTTTGCCTTCCACGGCAATATGGGGGCAGGCAAGACCACCTTCATCAAACAACTCTGCGAGGACATGGGCACACAGGATGTAGTGAACAGCCCCACATTTGCCATCGTCAATGTGTATGATGTGCAAACTCCCTACTCCGGCGAGGTGTACCATTTCGACTGCTACCGACTGAAAGACTTGCGTGAGGCGCAGGACTTCGGGGCGGAGGAGTATCTCTATTCCGGCAACTATTGCTTCATCGAGTGGCCCGAGATGATAGCCCCCTTGCTGCCTGAAGATACCGTGCAGGTTCGGATAGAAGTGCAAGAAAACGGAAATCGCATACTCACCCTTCAACAATAGACCCTCATGGAAAAGTCAACTCCAGAAGTACAACAACTGCGGTTAGATGTGGAGCGTCAGTTAGGAAGGCGCGTATGTAGCCCTGCCGATTTTGACAGACTCTCTTTGGAGGTGTGGGACAAGACCCATGCTACCCTCTCGTCCTCCACGCTGAAGCGCTTATGGGGCTATGTAGATGCCGGCGAATCCGTACAGAGGAATACGCTCACCCTGTTGGCTCAGTATGCGGGCTATGCCGATTGGGAGCACTATCTGGCGCATTTGGCAGCTGCAGACGGCGCAGAGTCCGACACTTTTGCGGGAGAAGGTATCCGCACGGGAGAACTGCAAGTGGGCGACCGCGTGCTGCTGTCGTGGTTACCCAACCGCCGTTGCATAGTACGCTACGAGGGCGGACTGCGCTATGTAGTGGAGGAGCAGGAAAACAGCAAACTGCGTGCCGGCGACCGTTTTGATGCGGCTTGCTTCTTGCTCGGGCAACCAATGTATTTGGATAATCTTGTGCGTGGGGATATGCCCGCTACCTCGTATGTGGCAGGCAAGGAGCACGGACTTCATCGCGTGGAGAAACTATGACAACGGACTCTACCTCCGGTTTCTTGAATCCCGAAGACCTTACCTCGCAGTGGACGGAGATAAGCCTCCTCCAATCGCGCAGGCGCAATGTGCTGTATCGTGCGAAGCGCTACGGCAGGTGGTTTATTCTGAAGACGCTCAGCGAGGACTGCCAAGACCTGACAGACTATCGTTTGCTCCAAGAGCGGGAGTTTCAGATAGGTTTCTCGCTCCACCATCCGAACATTGTAGAGACCTACTCTATGGAGGAAGTGCCCGCTGTGGGGCGCAGTATTGTTATAGAGTATGTGGATGGCACTACGCTCGCGCAATGGCTTTCTACGCGCCCCTCGTATGGCGCAAGGGTACGGATATGGAACCAACTGACCGATGTGCGGGAGTACTTAGAGAGCCGCCAGATGGAGCACCACGACCTGAAAGCGGATAATATCCTCATCACCCGCGATGGGAAGTACCTCAAGCTGATTGACTTTGGTCTGAGCGGCACAGAGGCAGGTCGCTCGGATGAGCAGGACATCTCGCGGCTGTATCGAATGCTGTTCCCGAACAGCCTACAGCGCGTGTGGATGCGCGGGGCAAAATGGATAGGCGGGATGGCGGTGGGGATGGCTGTCTTGATGGTGATGGCTATTGTGTTTCTTTTGGTTCGACGAGACCGCATAGCGGCGTATATGCAGCAGGAACAGACCCTGCAAGAGATAAGCAGACAATATGAGATAGAGGCAGAGAAATGGGAACAAGCGGCGATAGAAGCGAAAGAGCAGTATGAATACTACCAAACTGCCAATATCCAAGATGAGCGCACCCGACAGGAGCGCGCCCTTGAAGAGGTGAGTCGCCGCTTAGACAAAGAGTTCGCGGTATGGGATAAAGCCTTAGAAGAGGCAGCGCCGGAGACGCTGAAAGAGATGTTTGAGGTGCTTAATCCCTTGGTACAAGCCTCGTGGGTGATACGCGATTCGTTCGTCAACTGCTATCCCGAGAACGACCCTTTGCACTATACCATCTTCGACCTGTGGACGCAGCGGAGTATGGAAAAGCAGAATGCTATCCGGCAGCGTTTCATGCCTTAATAGCCTGAGAAATACTTGTAATAATGGGGCAGACCATGAATAGGTCTGCTTTTTTTTTTGTCCCTACCCTCTTGCCTTCAGAAAAGGGCAAACGAAAATGAACCAAAATGAACTTTGTGCATATCAACGAAAAGCAGTACCTTTGCCGCCGAAATCAGCGGAGCATGCCGAAAATCCCGAACAGAGTAGGCAGAAGAGATACACGATTTAGTGGTATGTGGTAGGGATTGTAGCCGCGCTGGCTATCGCCAGTATGGTTGCGTCCAAAGTACTTGTGAAGTTGGTGAAGAAACTACACGAGTATAGTAAACGGGCTACTTGTGGA
>JALFGC010000082.1 GCA_022777485.1 Bacteroidales bacterium | reverse complement strand
GCCACGGTAGCCCATACGATTGAGGCGAGGTTGGAGGACATTCTCCATTATTTCGATGAACGTCATACGAATGCCTATGCCGAATCGCTCAACGCTAAAATCAAAACCTTCCGAGCGGCTTTGAGAGGGGTCAAGGACGTGGAGTTCTTCCTCTATAGATTGAGCACCATTTTCTCCTAATCAACACAGGGTTTTACCAGTGAGCCGTGGGGTGGGACTCCGATAAAGACCATATGAAGAACCATTAAATCCATGCGTTTTTAAGGCACCTTTAAGGGTCTTTCATGGAAGTGAAACGAAGGACTTATTGGGGAGTCGGATGATTGGATGGATAAAAAAACAAGTAGAGCCATAACATGTTATGACTCTACGGATTGGGACGCCTTCGCAAACGGAGGGTGCGGCTTCGGTCGGCTATAGCGTCTTCTCTTGCTCCTCGAGCAGGCGCATCTGGGCGCGGGTGCGGACGAGGTTGTGCTCGGGGTACAGAATTTTGTAGTAGGTGTCGCCGTTCAGGTAGTCGGTGTAGAAACGCACCGCCTGCATGTAACTCATGCGTTTGCAGCCGTATGGGAGCAGGTCTCGCTCGGTCTCGGTGAGGAAAGTTGCCTCTTTCAGGTAGCCCTCCTTGTAGGCGTTGTATATCGCCATGTCCACATGGATACGGCTCAGGTCTTGGTCGTCTTCGTCGCCCGTGTTGGCAGCGGTGCGCATGAAGTCGCCGAAGTCGCTGAGCACATAGCCCGGCATGACGGTATCTAAGTCCACGATACACATAGGGTTGCCCGCTTCATCGAAGAGCATGTTGTTCACCTTGGTGTCGCAGTGGTTGATACGCTTGGGCAGTCTTCCCTCGGCATGCAGTCGCTCGGCGAGGCACATGTCGTCCGCGCGCTGCTCGATAGCGTGGAGGATGTCGCGCGTCTGCTCCAGCCGCTCGCCGCCCTTCGCCGCCGCCTCGCGCAACTGTTGCAGGCGGAACGCCATATCGTGGAAATGGGGGATAGACTCCACCAGTTGCTCTGCGGGTAGGTCGGATAGTTGGTTCTGGAAGCGCCCGAACGCCACGCCGGCGAGGTATGCCGAGTTGGGCGTTACGCGCTCCTGCGAACGCGCGTTCTCTATTAGCACATACACGCGCCAATACTCGCCCTCGGGGGTACGGTGGTAGAGTTTGCCTTCGCGGGTGGGCACCAGCCGCAGCACCTTGCGCTCCACATCCTGCTCGCCCGCTGCTTGCAGTTTGGCGCGGATATGAGTAGTAACGCGGTGGATATTCTGTTGCAACCCCTCCACATCGCGGAAGATATGGTGGTTGATACGCTGCAAGAAATAAGAAGGCTCGCCTTCGCGCAGGGCAGGCAGCGTGTAACTGTCGTTGATGATTCCGACTTTCAGCGGGCGCGGCTCGCCCACCAGATTGGGTATAGCAAATTGACTGATGATGGGATTCATAACTTCGTGTAGGGAACTTCGTGTGAGAAACTCCGTGTAAGAAACTTCGTGTAAGAAACTTCGTGTAAGAAACTTCGCTTCGCTCCGTGTACAGCCCCAAAGGGCTCAAAGGGCTTTTATGCAAACGGAATATGGTATTGTACGAATGCTTCTATCGCCTCGTAGTTCGCCAGTCCGAGGGCGGCATAGAGTTCTGCGGTAGCATGGTTGCGGTCTTCGGCGCGCTGCCAGAACAGACGCTCGTCGTCGCCCATGAACGGTGCGGATTCCATCTGCGACTGGTGTTTGAGGATGGTGTTTCGCTTGAAGCGCAACTCCTCCGGCGACATCGGCACTGCCATCTCGATATAGTCCATCTCCCATTCCATCCATGCGCCGCGGTACATCCATACGCGACAGTCCTTGAGCCACGCCTCCGTGTCTTTCAGTTCGTCAATGGCTGCCAACACGGCGTCCAAGCATACCTTGTGCGTGCCGTGCGGGTCTGCCAAGTCGCCTGCCACGAAGATTTCCTGCGGCTTCAACTCCTGCAGCAGTGCTTTCACGATGTCGGCGTCTTTCTGGCTCAGGTTGCCTTTCTTGATGGTGCCCGTCTCGTAGAAAGGCAAGTTGAGGAAGTGGATATGGTCGGTGGGCAGCCCCATGTGGCGGCATGCTGCCGTTGCCTCGCCACGGCGTATCAGCGCTTTTAGGTCAAGGATGTCGCGCGTGTCTTGGTCGCCCGTCTTCTCCGAGAGCAGGAAGTTGACATACTCTTGGTATTTTTGCTCTATCGTGTCGTCTGCCATGGGGTGCAATTTTTGGAAGCCGCGGATGAAGTCCATGAATCGAACCACCTCGTCGTCGCAGACAGCGATACAACCGCTGGTCTCGTAGGCTACATGCACATTATGCCCCTGCTTAATCAGGCGGGCAAAGGTGCCTCCCATTGAGATAACATCGTCGTCGGGGTGGGGGGAGAAGATAAGCACATCTTTCGGGAACGGTTTGGCACGCTCGGGACGGTCGGTGTCGTCGGCATTGGGCTTGCCCCCGGGCCAACCCGTGATGGTGTGCTGCAGGTCGTTGAATATCTTGATGTTGCAGTTGTATGCCGAGCCGTGGATGGTGATCAGCTCGCTCAGTCCGTAGTCGTTATAGTCGCGGTTGGTCAGTTTGAGTATGGGCTTGCCCGTCTGTTGGCAGAGCCAAACGATGGCGCGGCGTGTCAGTTGGTTGTCCCATTCGCAGGAGGTTACCAGCCACGGATGGTGTATGCGCGTCAGTTGGGTAGCCGCGCTCAGGTCGCAGAGCACCTTTGCGTTCGGGTGCAGTTGTAAAGCCGAGGCAGGGCAGGCTGCATCGGTAGACCCCTCTACCGCGTCATGCAGCGGCGACGCTTTGTGCTCGCCCCATGCTACGAGGATAACCTCTTTCGCGCGCAGGATGGTACCCACGCCCATCGTGATTGCACTCACGGGCACTTGCTCTATGGTGCCGAAGGTGTTCTTTGCCTCGTCGCGGGAGATATTGTCCAATATCACAAGGCGCGTCTGGCTCGAAGGAGCTGACCCCGGCTCGTTCAAGCCGATATTCCCGCAGCGACCGATACCCAGCAGCTGCAGGTCCACGCCGCCAAACTCCTGTATCTTTCGCTCCATACGCCCAATCATCGGCATGATATCGCGCTGGTCCATCGTGCCGTCGAAGGCGAATACATTCTCTGCCTTGATGTCCACTTGGTCTATCAACTGCTCTTTCAGTTGCGCCAAGCAACCTTGCGCAGCGTTTTGCAAGGGGTAGTACTCGTAGGTATTGAAGAGCACCACATTGCGGAAACTCAGGTTCTCTTCTTGGTGCATGCGTACTAACTCGGCAAACAGGTCTCTCATCGTCCTTCCGGCTACTACCGACAGCACGAACTTCTCGCCCTCAGCCTGACTCTTGCGAATCCGTTGTGCTATCAACTGTGCCAGTTGGATAGCACCTTGGCGGGCATTCTCATAAATAGTGGTGGGAACTTTCTCCATACGGCTGATGCGGCTCAATTCCAATACATCGTCCGTCTGATAGAGTCTGGGAGACACGCGTGAAAGCGAAATTTGGGAAGAAAGGTTGTTTTTCATAAGTCTATAAGGTATTTGATTGTTGTTTCTGCCCGCAAAGTTACGAGATTTTTTTGAATTGTGCAACCCCGATGAAGCCTTTTTGCTTCAAAAAAGAACCTAATTCCGTCCATTGGACGATTTTAGACCTGCGCTGCGCCTTTTTTAGCCCTCGACAATGCCTGTTTATGGCTCACGCAAACAGAGATTTTAGCTCTTGCAGACAGTGAAATTTGCGTAATTAAAAAAAATGTAGTACCTTTGTGCTCCGAAATCGTAAATCGTAAATTATGTTATCTTCTCTCAATCCCGTTCAGCGTGAGGCGGTGGAATACATTGCCGGTCCGGAGTTGGTTATTGCCGGCGCAGGTTCGGGCAAGACGCGCGTGCTGACCCACAAGGTAGCATATCTCATGCAACAAGGGCTGCACGCGGGAAATATCCTTGCCCTCACCTTCACCAATAAAGCCGCGCGTGAGATGAAGGAGCGTATCGTCCGCCTGCTGCCGGACGGCGACGCTCGTTACCTCTGGATGGGCACCTTCCATAGTATAGCCGCGCGTATCCTCCGCACCGAAGCAGAAGCACTGGGCTATACCCGCGACTTCACCATCTATGACACCTCCGACTCCAAAGCCCTCGTCAAACGCATCCTCAAAGAGCGGGAACTGGACGAGAAAATCTATAAGTTAGGCAATGTGCTGGCGAAGATTTCCGCCGCCAAGAACGCCCTCATATCGCCTGAGGAGTACGGCAAACGCACCGACATCTATCGCCAAGACCGCGAGCAACGCATGTACGAAATGCCCGCTGTCTATCACCATTACGAGCAGCACCTCCGCGCCGCTAACGCCATGGACTTCGACGACCTCTTGGTGAACCTCTGCCGCCTGCTGCAACAAAACGAAGCGGTGCGTACGAAGTACCAAGAAGCCTTTCAATATGTGTTGGTGGACGAGTACCAAGATACCAACTATGTCCAGTACCTATTGGTAAAACTACTTGCCGAGCCATCGAACATGGTTTGCGTGGTGGGCGACGATGCGCAGTCTATCTATTCTTTCCGTGGCGCGGACATACGCAATATCTTACAATTTCAGCGTACCTATCCGAACGCAAGGCTCTTCAAACTGGAGCGTAACTACCGCTCTACGCAGACCATCGTACAGGCGGCGAACTCCCTCATCAAGCACAACGAACACCAAATATACAAGGAGGTCTATTCTGAGAAGGAGAAAGGTAGTGCGATTGACCTTAGCCGCTTCCCCACCGACCGCGAGGAAGGCGACGGCATCGCGCGTATGATTCAGCAGGAGGACCTCGCATTGCGGCGCTATTCCCCCGATGACATCGCCATACTCTACCGTACCAATGCCCAATCACGCGTCTTCGAGAACGCCTTGCGGCAACTCAATATCCCCTATCGTATCTATGGTGGCACCTCTTTCTACCAGCGCAAAGAGGTGAAAGACACCATCGGCTACTTCCGCCTTGCCGTCAATCAAGCAGATGATGCAGCGTTGCAGCGTGTTATCAACCTGCCTGCCCGTGGGATAGGCGAGACCACGGTCAAGAAAATTGCAGATTCTTCCCTATTGAACGGGGTTTCCATGTATGAGGTATGTGCAGATCCTGCCCGCTATGGGCTGCCCGTGAGCGCGGCTACTGCCAAGAAACTGACGCTGTTTGCCGCCATGATACAACGCTTCACCGAGCGCACGGAGCAACTGGATGCCTACAAGTTCGCCGATATGGTTATGCGCGAGTCGGGGCTTGCGACCGCGGCGGCGATGGACAAGACTGCAGAGGGCATTGACCGCGCAGAGAATATGGCGGAGTTGTTGGGCAGTATACACGAGTTTGTAGAGACCTATGGCGACGGCGCTTTTGCTTTACAAGAGGCAGAAACGGCACAAGAAACCCCGATGAGACCGAGGATAATGGACTTTCTGGCAGAGGTCTCACTGCTGACCGACCAAGACGAGAAACTCGATGACCATACCCCGCGCGTAACGCTTATGACGGTGCATGCTGCCAAGGGCTTGGAGTTTCCCGTGGTGTATATCGTGGGCATGGAGGAGAACCTCTTCCCCTCGCAGATGAGTGTGCGCCCGCAGGAGATAGAGGAGGAGCGCCGACTGCTCTATGTGGCAATCACCCGCGCCATGGAGGTCTGCCATCTCTCTTTCGCACAACAACGCTTCCGAAACGGCAAGACCGAGTTCACTTCGCCCTCGCGTTTCCTCGGTGAAATCGAGAGAAATTGTATTCATATCAACGCTCCTCGCACGCTTGACTATGCCCGCCCCCATCTATACGGCATGCCTCGGACAGTGCAGACGCCACAGCCGTCCTCGCCGGCTTCGTCCGTTGCTTCGCCGCGCCGCCAAGTCAGTGCCGCCAAGTCGGAGGCGCTTGCACAATATAAAGAAGGCGAGCGCGTGAGCCACCGCACTTTCGGCAACGGTACGGTTGTGCGTGCCTACACCGACCCTGATAGCGGCAACGACAAGATAGAAATCCGTTTTGACCAACACGGGACCAAGACACTCCTACTCACATACGCCAAACTGGTGAAAATCTCCGTGAATTAACCCGGGCTTTCTTTCAATTTCGGAGCAAAGGATTGGCAAAAATTCGGAATAAGTTGACTGTTTTTTCGATTTTTTGGTTATTCCGACAAAAAGCCGTACCTTTGCCGGCGAATTTGCGGAGTTTTGCGTATGAAAGAACAACAACCCATCCCCCGTGGCGGCATTGGATACCGTGTGTTTAAGCACTATGTGCGCTTCCTGCACAGCCGCGTTTTCTATAAGAAAGTCTATTATATTGGCAAAGAGAACATCCCCGAACAGGGTGTTCCCGTGGTCTTCGCGTCAAATCATCAGAATTGCGCCTGCGACCCGTTGCTACTCTTATTAGGGTTGGAAAACGAGAGCCATCCGTATGTGGTGGCGCGCGGAGATGTGTTCGGCAAAAGCCCGATAGCGGATAAATTCTTCAACTGGCTTGGACTCGTGCCTGCCTTTCGCCTGAATTTCGACGGCGCGGAGGCGCTACAGAAGAACGAGGCGATGCTTGCCACCACGGAGCAGAAACTATTAGAAGGCAATCGACTGATTATCTTCCCCGAAGGCGGACACCAAGACAAACACTACCTCGGCGAGTTCTCTTTCGGCTACACAAGGCTGGCGTTTCAGGCAGCTGAGAAAGCAAATTTCGAGAAAGATATCGTAATAGTGCCCTGCTGCAACCACTACTCCGACTACTTCGAGGTAAAGACCGAGGCACTCTATCGCTTCGGAGAGCCCGTGCACCTGCAACCTTACTATGAACTCTATAAGACCAAGCCGCGTACCGCACAACGCGAGGTGAATAAGATAGTGCGGCAGCGAATCCAAGCGATGATGCTTGACGTGCAGGATGTGGAGAACTACGATGTGGTGGAGTTCATGTGGGATAAAGGAGTAAGGATAAAAGATGAAAGACGAATTAGCATTGACTCTGAGAACTCAAATACGAAAGTAATAAGTCCTTTATCCTGTGTCCTTTATCCTTCATCCAAACAGCCTCTCCCCGTGCGTTTGGAGGCGGAGAAGGCAGTGGTGGCGGCGTTGGCAAAGGAGAAAGCCGAGCAGCCGGAGGTGTTTGAAGCACGCTGCAAGGAAGTGAGGAACATCCTCGCCGAGTGCAAGAAACGCCATTTGGACTATCGCAACCTGCATAAAGGTAGCGTGTGGCGCGCCCTCGGATATACTCTGCTGAGCCTGCTGATACTACCCGTATGGATAGTATCGCTATGGCCGAATCTCCTCCTCTACACCCTGCCTTTGATGTTCCTAAAGACGGATAAAATGTTCACAAACACGTGGAGACTTATCCTTGCTGTGGTGGTAGGTGTTCCATTTTTCCTACTATTGACGCTGTTTGTAGCCGGATTTGGCTTCGGATGGTGGTGGCAAGCCTTGGCATGGATTTTGCTTTATCCCCTCACGGTGGACATAGCTTGGTACGGCTGGAAGCACCTGCAACGCACTGTGCAAGAGTGGAAAATGATATGAAAAGATAAAAGACCGTTACACTTAAAGATAAAGGATAAAAGACTTATAACTTTCGACTTTGACCACTAATCATTGCATATCCTCTGCAAAGAATCCCATGAATCTCGTGAGCGTGAGCGAGCAGGAGTATAGACGCCTTGCCGCGGGCTACCGCCCTTGCAGAGATTGAAAAGGATTTTTTTCGGAGTTGTTCTAAGCACTCTATTTAGTCTATCATCCTTTATCCTTAATCCTTAATCCAAATATGAAACGAGTAGTAATAACCGGAATGGGCATTTGGTCGTGCTTAGGGCATAACCTTGATGAAGTACGCGATGCCTTGTACAATGGCAAATCGGGCATTATCTTCGACCCGGTTCGCAAAGAGATGGGCTTCCGCTCGGCGTTGACCGCCAAGGTGGACATGCCCGATTTGAAGAAAGAGTTAAGCCGTGCTCAGCGCGTCTATATGCCGGAGCAGGCGAAGTACGCCTATTGCGCCACGGTAGAAGCCCTGCGCAACGCGGGTATCGACCAAGACTATCTGAACACCCACGAGGTCGGACTCCTCTACGGCAACGATAGTTCGGCAGACCCCACCGTCCGCGCCGTGGACACCATGCGCGAGAAGCACGACACCACGCTCTGCGGCTCAGGCGCTATCTTCCAGTCGATGAACTCCACCGTTACGATGAACCTCGGCTGTATCTTCAAGTTGCGCGGTATCAACATGACGGTGTCAGCGGCTTGCGCCAGCGGTGCTCACGCCATCGGCTTAGGCGCGTTGCTCATTCAGACGGGCTTGCAAGACATGGTCGTTTGCGGCGGCGCACAGGAGGTCAATCCCTTCAGCATCGGTTCGTTTGACGGTATCAGCGCCTTCTCCATCCGCGAGGATGCCCCCGAGAAAGCCTCCCGTCCTTTCGACCGCGACCGCGATGGTCTTGTTCCCGGCGGCGGGGCGGCGACGGTGATTATCGAGGAGTATGAGCACGCCGTGAAGCGCGGTGCACCCATCCTCGCAGAGGTCTTGGGCTACGGCTTCTCCGCCAACGGCGACCATATATCCTCGCCGAATGTGGATGGTCCGAGCAAGTCGCTCCGCATGGCGATAGAGCGCGCAGGCATTGACATCCGCGAGATAGGCTATATCAACGCACACGCTACCTCCACCCACGTGGGCGACACCAACGAGGCAAAGGCTATCTACAATGTGTTCGGCGACCAACGCACGGAGGTTACCAGCACCAAGTCGCAGACCGGACACGAGATGTGGATGGCGGGCGCGAGCGAGATCATCTACTCTATGCTGATGATGAAGAACGACTTCATCGCCGCCAACCTCAACTTCGAGAACCCCGACGAAGACAGTGCCAAACTGCTTATCCCCGCTACCCGCGTGAGCAAGCATTTCGACACCTTCCTGAGCAACTCCTTCGGCTTCGGAGGCACCAACGCCACGCTCGTAGTAAGGAATATATGACCCACCCCTACCCTCCCTACGAAGGGAGGGAGTAATTATTACTTTTGTATAACTAAAACTAATCTTTCCCCACTCTCCCCCTTCGTAGGGGGAGTCGGAGGGGGTCCTAAATTTATTCAACATGACAAAGAATGAAATTATTGCCAAAGTAAACGAAGTATTGGCAGAAGAGTTTGAAAAAGACGTAGAAGAACTGACTCCGGAAGCAAACATCAAGCAAACGCTTGAGTTGGACAGCCTTTCGCTGGTGGACATGGTAGCGCTCATCGACAACGAGTTCGGTGTGAAGATTGC